>CAZNGF010000001.1:0-80028 GCA_964572855.1 uncultured Thermotogae bacterium
GAAGAGGGGGCTGAGGTGCCGCATGGTTGAGAACCAAACGGCGGCGCAATGCCGGGGCGAGTGCTCCTGGCTGTTCGCCGAACTGGACCCGCACGCGCTGGACCGGCTCTACCAACTGTCGCGCACGGTGCAGTACGGACCCGGCGAGATGATCTTTCAGGAGGGCGAGCCCGCCTTCGGGCTCTACATCATCTGCACCGGCAAGGTGAAGCTCTCCAAGTACGCCAGCCACGGCAAGAAGCAAATCCTCAAGCTGTTGGGACCGGGCGAGATCCTGGGCGAGAAGACGATGTTCGACCGCGACGTCTACACCGCGCACGCCAAGACGCTGGAGACCACCACGCTCCACTTCTTCGAACGCAACGAATTTTTGGACTTCGTCAAGAACTTCCCGCAGGTGGGCCTGCGCCTGCTCGAAAAGCTTTCACGGGAGATCAAGGGCTTCCAGAGCAAGCTGGTCGAGATCGCCTACGAGGGCAGCACCGAGCGCCTGGCGCGCTTGCTGCTGCTCATCGCCAAGGAATACGGCTTCTCGGTCGAGGAGGGCACAGACATCGGGCTCGAGCTGTCGCGGGCGGACCTGGCCGAGCTGGCCGGCGTCTCCACCGAGACCGCCATCCGCACGCTGAGCAAGTTCAAGGAGCGCGGCCTGATCGACATGGAGGGCCACCGCATCGTCCTGCTCGACAAGGCCAAACTGCTCAAGATCTCCGAACCCTTCGTGGTCGCGCTCAAGGAGAATTTGCTGTAGAGAAATCCGATCTTGCTTATCCCCTTCTCCCCTGGCGGGAATCACACGATGATTCACAGCTATGGGAGCACAATGGTGAGTGAATCATCGTGTGAAATGACGGGATGAGGGGGGCGAACAAAGCAAACCTAGGGTCGCAGACCATCACCCTCACCCCAACCCTCTCCCGTCGAGGGAGAGGGGAGCAAAACCCGCTGAATCTACCCTATTTCGAGCGATCGCAGCCTACATCCGGAACGTCCCGTAGCCGCCCTCGGGCCAGGGCGCGTTGAGCGAGGAGGAAATCGCCAGTCCCAGCGCGGTGCGCGTCTGAACGGGGTCGAGCACCCCGTCGTCCCAGAGGCGGGCGGTGGCGTAATACGGGCTCGACTCGCGCTCGTACTTTTCCAGCGTGGGGCGCTTGAACTCGGCTTCCTCTTCCGCGGTTGGCTCGTGATCCAGGTTGGCCGCGCGCACGGTCCAGAGCACGTTGGCGGCCTGCTCGCCGCCCATCACCGAAATGCGACTGTTGGGCCAGGTGAACAAAAAGCGCGGGTCGTAGCCGCGGCCGCACATGGCATAATTCCCAGCCCCGTGCGACCCGCCCACGATGAGCGTAAAGCGCGGCACGGGCACCGTGCTCACGGCCGTCACCAGCTTGGCCCCGTCCTTGGCGATGCCCTTGTTCTCGTATTCCTTCCCGACCATGAACCCCGTGATGTTCTGCAGGAACAGCAAGGGAAGCGCGCGCTGGCCGCAGAGCTCGATGAAGTGCGTCGCCTTGAGCGCCGACTCCGAAAACAGCAGCCCGTTGTTGGCCACGATGCCCACGGGCATCCCCATCCAGTGAGCGAAGCCGCACACGACCGTGGGGGCGTAGTTGGCCTTGAACTCGGCGAAGCGCGAGCCGTCCACCAGCCGCATGACAAGCTCGCGCGCGTCGTAGCTCTGTCGGCTGTCCTTGGGCAGGACGCCGTAGAGTTCCTCGGGCGGGTAGCGCGGCTCCTCGGGCGGCTCCAGGCTCAGCTCGTGCCGCTTGCTGCGGTTGAGGTGGAACACCATCTCGCGCAGCCACTCGAGCGCCTGCGGCTCGTCCGCTGCGTAGTGGTCGGCCACGCCCGAGGTGCGCGTGTGGACGTCGGCGCCGCCCAACTCCTCGGCCGACACCTCGGCGCCGGTGGCGGCCTTGACCAGCGGCGGCCCGCCCAGAAAGATCGTGCCGTTGCCCTTCACGATCACGGCCTCGTCCGACATGGCCGGGATGTAGGCCCCGCCCGCCGTGCAACTGCCCAGCACGGCCGACAGCTGCGGGATCTTCTTCGAGGACATGCGCGCGATCTGGTAGAAAATGCGGCCGAAGTGGTCGCGGTCCGGGAACACCTCGTCCTGCAGCGGCAAAAACGCCCCGCCCGAGTCGACCAGGTAAAGGCACGGCAGCCCGTTTTCCTCGGCGATGCGCTGGGCGCGCACGTGCTTTTTGACCGTGACGGGGTAGTACGTCCCGCCCTTGACCGTGGGGTCGTTGGCCACGAACAGCACCTCGCGGCCGTGGACCTGACCGATGCCCGTCACGACCCCTGCGCTGGGCGCCTCGTCGTCGTACATCCCATAGGCCGCCAGCGACGAGAGCTCCAGGAAGGGCGAGCCGGGGTCGAGCACGGCGTCGATCCGGTCGCGCACGAGCAGCTTGCCGCGTTCCTCCTGTCGCCGTAGAACCTTCTCGGGCCGCTCAAAGGCGGCCCGTTGCTGGCGCGCGTGCAGCTCGTCGGCGAGCTTCTTGTGGTGCGCCCGGTTCTCCTTGAACTCCCGGCTGCTGACTTTGAGCTTGGTGGTCAGAACGCGCACGCGGCCTCCTTATGCCAGGGGATGACGCCACTTCAGGCCGGGGAAACGGCTGTAGTCCCGGTCGGTGGTAATCCACACGCTGCCCGACTCGATCGCGAGCGCGGCGAAGTAGGCGTCCGGGATCAAGTTTCCCTTCGCGCCAACCCGCTCGCAAAGGCCCGCGAAGATGCCCCAATGCCTCACACCCGGTGCGATGATGGTGCAGTTGGGCTGTTGGCGAATCCCGGCGATGAAAGCCAGCGCCTCTTCCAAGGGGCTGGGCGGGTTGAAGATGCGCGGATGGGTAACCACGCGCAGGAAACCGCTCAAGGCCAGCTCGGACAACCCGTAAGCCGGATCGGCGTCGACCACGGCCTGGAGCCAAGCGCGATAGGCGAGATGATCGCCCGCGTCTTCCCGGTGCGCATACACCAGGACGTTGATGTCAGGCAGGATCATCCGATTCCATCGAATCCAGCAACGAGGCCGAGTCGTCCAGATCGACGCCCGGCTGCAATCCACGTCCGCCGACCGTGACGAGTTGGACGGGTTTCTTCTGCTGGATTTGACCTTGGCGTGCCAGCATGTCCCGCAAGGCGTCCTCGATCACGGCCGTGATCGTGCGGTCGGTCCGGGCGGCCAGCTGCTTGACCTCGATCAGAAGCTGGTCGTCCAGTCGGATCGTCGTTCGCATATGTTAAAGCATAACTATGAGTCATCAATATGTCAACACCGTGCACAATCGAAGGGAAGCGCGACGCACCCTATAATGGAAGCATGACGCGAGTCTTGGTCGGCTCCACCAATCCCGTCAAAATCGAGGCCGCGCGGGACGCCTTCCGCGCCTACTTCCCCGACGCGCGCGCTGAGGGAATCGCGGTGCCCTCCGGCGTGCCGGCCCAGCCGATCGGCGAGGAGACCTACGAGGGCGCGCGCAATCGGGCACAGACACTTTACCGAAAGAACGCGTCGGAATCCCTGGGCGGCGACTTCTGCGTCGGGATCGAGGGCGGGGCGATTCAGCACGTCGGGCGCTGGTTTTCGTTCGGCGCGGTGTGCGTGGTCGACGCGCGGGGGCGGACGGGCTTCGGGGCCTCGCCGCTGTTCGAGTTGCCCGCCAGCGTGGCCGAGGCCCTGCGGGCGGGCGAGGAGCTGGGCCACGTGGTCGACCGGCTCAGCGGGCGGACCAACTCCAAGCAAGCGGGCGGCGCGATCGGGCACTTCACCCGGGGCGCCGTGGACCGCAAGGGGATCTACGTGCAGGGGACGGTCGTGGCGCTGGTGCCGTTCCTGAACCAAGCGCTCTTCTTTCCGGCGGCGTAGCGGGGCGCCGGGAAGCTTTTCGCGGTTGGCGCGTACACCCCCATAGCGCAACCGGCGGCCGCGCGTCGCGGGCGCCGCTCCGCTGCGGCCGGCGCAGGACAACCTTCAGGGATCGGAAAGGTGGTCAGGATGAACGCGTTCAAACTTCTCTTGCTGGTCGGACTGGCGGCGGCGCTCGCCTTCGGGTGGCTCCTGACGCAGGGGCCCGAGTCACCGGAGGGGCGGGTGGACGACTGGGCCTACGACGTCGACGTCGAGATGGAAGAGGGCCTAGCCGGCGGCCAGACCATGTACTCGGCATCGGCCGCGGCTCCGGCGCGGGCCACGGGCACCGTCGGGCTCGCCGCCGGCGGGGCCAAGGACGTGGGCAACTTCCGCGAGAACATCGCCAACGGCTACCTGCCGCTGCCCACCGACCTCACCTACGAGGGGCTGTTCTACGATTACTACTTCGACACCGGTCTGAGCGAGGCGTGCACACACCTGTTCTGTCCCAGCTACGCGGCGGCCGTGGCGCGCGACCCGTTCTCGGACCGGCTCGAGACCTACCTGGCGGTCGGGCTCAACTCCGGGCTGCGGGAAAGCGACTTCGCGCGCAAGACGCTCAACCTCGTGATCGTGCTGGACATCTCGGGTTCGATGAGCTCGCCGTTCGACCGGTATTACTACGACCGCTTCGGCAACCGGCACGAGGTCGAAAACGGCGATGGGGGCGCGAGCAAGCTCCGGGTGGCCGCGCGCGCCGTGGTCGCGCTCATGGACCACCTGCGCCCGGACGACCGGCTCGGCATCGTCCTGTTCGACGACGGGGCCTACCTGGCCAAGCCGCTTGCCCCCGTGGGCGGGACCGACATGGAGTCCATCAAGGGCCACGTGCTGGAACTCGAGCCGCGCGGCGGGACGAACATGTCGGCCGGTTTCAAGCGGGGCAGCGCGCTGTTCGAGGAGCTGGGGAGCGTGAACCCCGAGACGCACGAAAACCGGATCATCTTCCTCACCGATGCCATGCCCAACCTGGGCGAGACGAGCGAGGAGGGGTTGTTTGGCATGGCCGAGCGCAACGCGCGCACGCGCGTGTTCTCGACCTTCATCGGGGTCGGCGTGGACTTCAACACCGAGCTGGTGGAGGCGGTGACCAAGATCCGCGGCGCGAACTACTACTCGGTGCATTCCGCCCAGCAGTTCGAGGAGCGCATGGACGAGGGGTTCGACTACATGGTCACCCCGCTGGTGTTCGACCTTGCCCTCTCGCTGGAGGCCGACGGCTACGAGATCGCACAGGTCTACGGCTCGCCCGAGGCGGACGAAGCCACCGGCGTGTTGATGCGCGTCAACACGCTGTTCCCCTCCAAGACCGAGGGCGGCCAGACCCGGGGCGGGCTCGTGCTGCTCAAGCTGCGCAAGACGGGCGAGGCAAGCGACGGCGCGCTCAAACTGACGGTCTCCTACGAGGACCGCAATGGCCGTCCCGGCCTGAGCGAGTCCCGGGTGGCGCTGCCGGGAGACGAAACCGAGCGCTTTGCCAACGGCGGCGTGCGCAAAGGCGTGTTGCTGACGCGCTACGCCGATTTGATCAAGCACTGGATCATCGACGAGGCCCGCAGCCGCGCAACGGACGCCCCCGTGCAGCCGGCCGTGAGCGCTTCGACCGGCCTCACGGTCCCCGTGGTCCCGCCCGAGCTGGGCCAGTGGGAGCGCCAGTCCGTCCCGTTGCACGTCTCCGAGGAATACCGCGCGCTGTTCGCCTCGTTCGCCAGTTACTTCTCTGCCGAGATGGAGGCGCTCGGCGACGCGGATTTGAACAAGGAACTGGCGCTGCTCAACGCGCTGGCGGGCGGGGAATAGATCATGTCCGTAGGGGCTAGGCTTAACCACAGTGGTTTTCGGGTGTAGGGGCGCGATTCATCGCGCCCGTGGGCACGCGCTTTGGCCGCCTGTGAAGTCTATCTGGTCATGAATCAGACGTGTAGGCCGGGTCCCATGAATGGGACCCCTACACAGCAAAAACAGCGTGGTCCTGTACTGGGATGAGGGTCTCTAACAAAACCCCGCCTCGTTCAGGATGTCATTTTGAGCTGAAAGCGAAGAATCCCCTGCAAATGCGGGAGATCCTTCGGCCTACGGCCTCAGGATGACGGGCCAAGGTATTGTGAGGCGCTCTAAGGCAACCCATTTGCTACGAACACGAGATGCTCGGTGAGCTAATGGATGGGGGGAACGATAACGGGGGAGTGCGCTTGGAGGAGCAACTCAGGATCGAGCGATTCCGGCGTCGCCCTCGTTGAGCCGTTGCAGCGCGCCCAGCAGGGCGCGGTACTCCTCGCGGCAGGGGCCGCACAGGTCCAGGTGGTGTTGGACCACGCCCAGGGCCTCGGGCACGTCGCGGCCAGCCAGCTCGGTCTCGGCGAACTGGGCCATCTCCAGCAGGCACTGGTCGCAGTTGATCTCCTCGTCGCGCGTCATGAGCGCGAGCGCGACCACCTTCTTGAGCGTGTTTCGGTCCAGCGCCACGTCGCCTCCTTTCCCTACAGCTCGAACGCCGCGCGCACGGCCTCGGGCTCGACCCCCGCGTTCAGCATGCCGCGCTTGAGCTTCTGGCGCGCGTCGTAGAGCAGCTTGTAGAGCGCGTTGCGGTTCGTGTCCATGCGGCGGGCGAGTTCGTCCAGCGGCATCTCGGTGTCCAGCTCGGTCATGAGCCCTTCGCGCTGGCGCTCGGTGAGCTCCTCGTTGATGACCCGGTGCATCACGCTCAGGATGCGCTCTTGCACGACCTGGCGCTCGGGTTCGACGCTCGAGTCGACCATGTCCTCGGGCTGGAAGTGCGTCTCCTGCGAAAGCCCGTCCAGCGAGAGGTCCTGCCAGCGCTTGCGGCGCAGCTCGCTGAAGGCCGTGTGCACCGCGATCGACTGCGCCCAGGTCGTAAAGCGGCTCCTGCCCTTGAACGAGTTTAGCTTGTCCAGCACCTTGAGCAGCGCGTCCTGGGCCACGTCCTCCAGGAAGGCGTCGTCGGCCTCGGCGCGCCCGTCGAGTGCGAAGCGCAGGCCGCGCACGAGCCGGGCGCGCAGGTCGGCCAGGGCCGCCTCGCGCGCCCGGCCGGGCTGGCCCAGTTCGCTCAGCCACTGCTCGTTGCTGCGTTCGGTCGCGTGGGTCATCGCGGTGTCTCCTGTCGGGGCGACGATACCCGATACGTGCGGCGCGCGCTACGGCGAAGCTCAGCGCACCGAGCGATAGCCGCCCGCGAGGCCGTACTTGGAGAGCACGACCTGCCAGAGCTGGTTGCGTCGCGCCCGGAACGAGCCCGCGCAGCTCTTGAGGAAGTACGTCCACATGCGGTAGAAGCGCTCGTCGTAGCGGTCCTTGAGCCGCTCCCAGCCGTTCGAGATGTTCTCGTGCCAGGCCATCAGCGTGCGGTCGTAGTCCGCCCCGAAGTTGTGCCAGTCCTCCATTACGAACAGCCGCTCGATCGCGCCGGCGATCTGTTTGATCGAGGGCAGCATGGAGTTGGGGAAGATGTAGGTCTTCATCCAGGGGTCGGTGTCGTGGACGGACCAGTTGCCGCCGATGGTGTGCAGCAGCAGCAACCCGTCGTCCTTGAGCAGGCGGTGGGCGATTTCCATGAACGTACGGTAGTTCTTGTAGCCCACGTGTTCGAACATGCCCAGCGAGACGATGTGATCGAAGCCTTCCGGCTCGTCCAGCTCGCGGTAGTCCTGCAGGCGCAGCTCGACCGGGAGCCCCGCGCAGCGCTGCCGCCCCAGCGCGACCTGCTCTTTCGAGATCGTGATCCCGAGCACGCGGGCGCCGTAGCGCTCGGCCGCGAATTGGGCGAAGCTGCCCCAGCCGCAGCCGATATCCAGCACGCGCTGGCCCTCCCGCAGGCCCAGCTTGCGGCACACGAGGTCGAGCTTGGCTTCCTGGGCGGCGTCCAAACAGTCGGCCTCGCGCCAGTAGCCGCAGGTGTAGGTCAGGCGCCGATCGAGCATCGTCTCGAACAGGTCGTTGCCGGCGTCGTAGTGCTGCTCGCCGACCTGGTGGGCGCGCCCGCGCCGCTGCTGGTTGAACAGCACGGCCGGCAGCACGCGCAGGATCAAGCCGAGCTTGCGGGTGGACTTCACGTCGAGCTGGGCGCGCAGGACGCGGCAGGCGAACTCGTCCAGGGCCTTGCAGTCCCACCAGCCGTCCATGTAGGCCTCGCCCAGGCCCAGCGAGCCCTGGCTCAGCACGCGGTCGTAGAGCCGCTGGTCGTGGACCTGCGGGTCCCAGGGGTTGGGTCCGTTAAAGCAAACGCCGGCCCCGGCGGCCAGTTCCTGCAGCAGCGGCTTCGTTCGACTCATGGCGCAACCATTTTAAGGGGAAGCGGCTAGCGATTCAATATTTGTAGCCCTTGGTCGTTTGCGCGGAGCCGCGTGCCTGACGCTGCGGCGCGCTCGCCGCTTTCGCGCACGCGATGCCGTTTTCGCTTGACAGAACTTCCCCCGGTCGCTATCATGAGCGCGCTTGGGTCGTTAGCTCAATGGAAGAGCATCCGGCTCTTAACCGGAGGGTTGTAGGTTCGAGTCCTACACGACCCACCAGCAGGTCGAACAGTCTCCCAGACAAACCTCATTCGTCCAGCAGCGTGACCGTCTCGGCGTAGTGGCGGATCGCGCCGCGGCGCTGTTTTTCCAGCAGCAGCTCGTGCAGCCAGCGGTTCTTGGCGTCCAGCGAGGCGCTTTCGTTGAGCTTGTCCAGCGGCACACCCAGGCGTAGCACGCGGCCCGGGACGATGAAGCGCGTGATCCCGGCGGAAAAGCGCCGGCCGGTCTGGGCGGCCTGCACGACCTGGGGCACGGTGTACTCGGGGAAGACCACCAGCGCGCTCAGGTCGGGGTACTCGTGCTGGAGCTTGATGAGGTCGCTGTCCAGCGTGCGCGCGACGTGGCTCAGCCGGATGTAGCAGTCCGTAAAGGCGTTGAGCGCGTCGAGCCGGTTGGCCCCGGGCGTCGGCAGGACCAGGAACACCTCGTCTCTCACGGTGTACATGATGCAGAGCCCGCCGTACTCGAACATCGCGTCCGGCGCGGTTTCGGGCGTGCTGGGCGTCAGCGAGACGTCCGACACGGCGCGCAGCGCCGCCAGCAGCCCGTCCACCGGGGCCGATTGGACGGCGTGGTACCACGTGCTGAGCTCCAGGCCGTCCTCGACCGAGGTGACCTGCACGGCCGCGTGCGGCACGCCGAGCTGCTTGAGCGCGGCGACGCGCGTGGCGCCGTCCAGCACCATGTACTGGTCGTCGACCTCGATCACGATCGGGGGGTTGCCCAGCACGCCCTCTTCCTCCAGGCGACGGGCCAAACGCGTCACGCGCTGCGGGTCGGTGTGCTCGTGGGCGAACACGCGCGCCAGCGGCACGATCCGAAGCGGCAGGACGCTCTCGAGCTCGACGCGCCGCAGCCGCTCCAGCAGGGCGCGGGCCACGGTCACGGCGGCCTCGCGCTTGGCGTCCTCGGTGCTGGCCGCGATGTGCGGCGTGGCGATCACGCGCTCGTGGCGCACGAGCGCGCTGTTGGGCGCCGGCTCCTCGTGGAACACGTCGAGCGCGGCGCCGGCAATGTGCTCGGCCTCGAGCGCTTGCAACAGCGCGCCTTCGTCGATCAGCGGGCCGCGCGCCGTGTTGATCAGATAAGCCCCCTCGCGCATGCGCGCCAGTTGCGCGGCGCCGATCATGGATTCGGTCTCGGGTCGGAGCGGGACGTGCAGCGTGACGAAGTCCGCGCGCGCCAGCAGCTCGTCCAGGTCCACGGCCTCGACCTCGGGCTCCAGGTCGAGTTCGGGGGTGTGGCGCCGCTGGTTGACCAGGATCGTCATCCCGAAGGCACGCGCGCGGATGGCCACCTCGCGCCCGATGCGCCCGAAGCCCACGATGCCCAGCGTCTTACCCGCCAAGCCCGTGCCGACCAGGGCCTTTTTCTCCCACTTGCCGGCTTTCAGGCTCAGGTCGGCGCGCGGCAGGCGGCGGGCCAGCGCCAGCAACAGCCCCATGGTGTGTTCGGCCACGGCCAGCGTGTTGGCGTCCGGGCTGTTGACGACCTCGACCCCGTGCTCCTGGGCGGCTTGAACGTCGATGTTGTCCAGCCCCGAGCCCGCGCGGCCGATGACCTTTAAATGGAGCCCGTGCTCGATGACCTCGGCCGTGACCCGGGTGGCGCTGCGCACGACGAGCCCCTCGTAGTCGGCCACGGCGACGAGCAGCTCCCGCGGGCTCAGCTCCGTGCGCACGTCCACGTCGGCCGCCTCGCGCAGGAGGTCGATCCCCTCCTGCGCGAGCGGGTCGCAGACGAGCACGCGCGGCCGCCGGTGGTCGCCCCTCATGCGCTCGACTTGATCGCTTGCACGATCGCGGGCACGACCTCGTGGAGGTCGCCGACCACGGCGTAGTCGGCCTTGGCCATCATCGGGGCCTCGGGGTCGGTGTTGATGGCCAGGATGCGCTTGGCCCCCTTGCAGCCCACCATGTGCTGGATCGCGCCGCTGATGCCGCAGGCGATGTAGAGGTCGGGCGCGATGCGGTTGCCCGTGAGCCCGACCTGGTCGGCGTGCGGCCGCCAGCCGTTGTTGGTGACCACCCGCGAGCCGCCCACGGCGCCGCCCAGCAGCTCGGCGAGCTCGTCCAGCGCCTGGAAACCCTCGGCGCTTCCGACGCCGCGGCCGCCGCCCACCACCACGGGCGCGTTGCCGAGCGTGACGCCGCCGCTGCGCTCCTCATCCCTGCGCGTCACCTTGACGCGCAGGTGCCGGTCCTCGAGCGCCGGGGAGAAGGCGACGACCTCCGGTGAACCGCCGTGGGGAGCCGTCTCGGCCTCGACCGCGTGCGGCGCCACGGTGAGCAGCTTCGGCGACCCGTTTAGGGTGGCCTCCTCCAGCAAACTGCCGCCCCAGCGGACGCGCGTGAGACGGAACGGCTCGCCGGGTTCGACGGCCGTGCAGTTGGCGGCCAGCGGTTGATTGAGGGCGGCGGCGGCGTGCGCTAGCACCTCGTTGCCCCGCTCACTGCCGGGCGCCACGATGGCCACGGCGTCGGCCGACCCGGCCAGTTGGGCCAGCGCAGCGCCCCACGCCTCCGGCGCGTAGTCGTCCAGCGCGTCGTGTGCGATTGCATGGACCTTACTGACCCCGTAGGGTGCCACCTCGTCGGCCAGTGAGCGTCCCTCGGTCCCGACGAGCGCGGCCTCGAGCGGGACGCCGGACGTCTCCGCCAGCCCGCGCGCCAGCGTGAGCGCCTGCAGCGACGCGGGTTCGAGCGCCCCGCGGTCGTGATCGATCAAGGTCAGGATCATGACAGCACCTCCAGCTCCTTCAGGAGTTCGACCACGCGGGGGGCCGCGTCGGGCCCCTCGCCCAGGATCTGTACCTGCTTGTCCTGTTCGGGCGGGTGCGTCATGCGTTCCATCGCCAGCCCGGCGGCACCGCGCTCGGGCGTGAGCGTCTCCACGGTCGCCTTCTTGGCGGTCATGCGCCCGCGCAGCGACGGGTGGCGCGGCAGGTTGAGGCCCTCCTTGACCGCCAGCACCGCGGGCAGCGGGACCTCGTAGATCTCCCAGCCCGTCGGGATCTCGCGGCCGGCCACGGCCGTCCCGTCGCGCAGCTCCAGGTGCTTGACCCCGGTCACGCACGGCAGGTCCAAGGCGTGGGCGACCCGGACGCCGACCTGGAAGTCGGCGCTGTCGGCGGACTCGTTGCCGAACAGCAGCAGGTCGAACGGTGTCGACCGCGCGCGGACCGCCTCGACGATGGCGTGGGCCGTCTGCTCCGGCGCCCACTCGCCGCCGTCGCTTTGCAACAGGATCCCGCGCTCGGCGCCGCGGGCGATCGCGTCGCGCAGTTGCTCGTCGGCCTCGGGCGGCCCGAGCGTCAGGACCGTGACGCTCCCGCCGTGAGCTTCCACGACCTGGACGGCCTCCTCCACGGCACACTCCTCGTGCGGGCTGATCGTAAAACCCAAGTTGCGCGTCTGGACCGCGCGGCCGTCGTCGGTGAGGCTGAACTTGGCGCCGACGTCGGGCACGCGTTTGACGCAGACGAGGACGTTCATGGCCACCTCCTTAAGCTTTCATGCGCTCGTTTTGGGGATCGAACAGCGGCGTGCTGCCGGCCACCTCGACCCGGACGGGATAATGCTCGCCGAAGTACTCGACGTAGAGCTCCTGGCCCTGCTTGGCGTACTCGGGCGGCAGGTAGCTCAACAACAGGTGCTTGCCCACCGAGGGGCCGGCGCCGGCGCTGGTCACGTACGACGGGCGCCCCTTGGCATCGGTGATGCGCTCGCGCTCGGGCGAGAGGACGGGTTCGTTGCCCAGCATGTAGCGCTTGAGCCCGGAGGACGGCTGCCGGTGATCCGTCACCGAGAGCGTGCAGAGCGTGGCCGCGGGCGGCTCCGCCTCGCGCGCCTTCAGGTAGGGCTCCTTGCCGATGAAGTCCTGCTTTTTCACCTTGGGGTAGGCGATGCCCGCCTCGACGGGGTCGTAGTCCAGCTCGAGCTCGTGGCCCTGCAGGCGGTAGCCCTTCTCGAGCCGCGCGGTTGTGCCGTAGACGCCGATGCCGGAGGGAACCACGCCCAGCGGCCGGCCGGCCTCCCAGAGCGCCCCCCAGAGCGGGCGCCCCTGCGTGGCCGGGACGTAGAGCTCCCAGCCCAGCTCGCCCACGTACGAGATGCGCAGCGCCCAGACCGGGATCCCGGCCAGCGTGATCTCCTTGCAGCTGGCGAACGGGAAGCCCTCGTGCGAGACGTCGTCGTCGGTGAGCTTGCCGACCAGGTCGCGCGCCTTCGGCCCCCAGACGCCCACGGTGGCCAGCTCGTCGGTGCGGTCGTGCAGCTGCACCGAGCCGTCGGCGGGCAGGTGTTTGAGGAACCACTGCTTGTCCATGTGTCCCACGCCCCCGCCGGTGACGACGCGGAAGGCTTGCTCGCCCGTGCGCATGACGGTGAGGTCGGCCTTGATGCCGCCGCGGTGGTTGAGCAGTGAGGTGTAGATGGCTTTGCCCACGGGCTTGTCCATCTGGGCCAGCGCCAGGCGCTGCATGTAGTCGAGCGCGCCCGCTCCCTGGATGTCGAACACGGCGAACGCGCTCAGGTCGAACATCGCCACCCGCTCGCGCATGGCCAGGTGCTCGGCGTTGATGATCGGGGACCACCAGCGCCGGTCCCACTCGTCGGGGCGGTCGTGGACCTGGCGCTCGTACTCCTGCAGCAGCGGGCGGTTGCACTCGTACCAGTGGGGCCGTTCCCAGCCGGCCGTCTCGTAGAACACCGCGCCCAGCGCCTTGGCTTGGTCGTAGAACGGGCTCTGGCGCCGCGGGCGCGAGCTGAGCCACTGCTCCTGCGGGTGCACGATGCCGTAGGTCTTGGGGAACCCCTCGTAGGCGCGCTTGCGCACGTGGTCCCGCGTCTTGGCGTAGGGGTAGAAGCGCGCGACGTCGAAGTGCTCGGGGTCGATCTGCGGCGTGCCCTCGGTCATCCACTCGGCCAAGACTTGGCCGGCGGCGGGGCCCTCCTTGATCCAGATGGCCGAGGCCGTCCACAAGCCCCCTACCTCGGGCAGCTCGCCGATCATAAGCCCGCCGTCGGGCGTGACCGAGATGAGCCCGTTGATGGCGTACTGGATCTCGACGCTGTCGTGGTCGAGCATCTCGGGCAGCAGCTCGAGCGCGTCCTCCATCTGGGCGTCGAAGTCCTCTTCGGTGAACGGCATCTCGGTGGGGGAGAGCTTGGCCTCGTCCAGCGAGGGGATCTCCTCGGGCTCGTGCAGGATGGACCGGTGCGCGTACGAGCCGATCTCGAGGTTGTTGCCGGCCTGGCGCTCGTACATGAGCGTGCTCATGTCGCGCAATATCGGATATTCGATCTCGCCTTTGGCCTCGGCGAACTGCGGGATGGGACCGGCGTCGATCATCTGGTGCACCACGGGCACCAGCGGCAGGTGCGCCCCGGCCATGCGGGCCAGCTTGGGTCCCCAGACGCCGCAGGCGATGATCACGTAGTCGGCCGTCACGGTCCCGCGCGCCGTGACCACGGCCTTGACCCGGCCGCCCTCGATTTGGATGTCTGTGACCTCGGTGTTGGGAAACGTCTGCAGGGCCCCCTTTTCGGCGGCGTGCTCGCGCATGACCGTGCCGGCCTGCAGCGAGTCGACCACGCTCACGCTCGGGATCCAGAAGCCGGCCTTGACGACCTTCTCGTTCACCCAGGGGAAACGTTTTTTGACCTCGGCCGGGCTCACCAGCTCGGCCTCGACGCCCCAGGCCTTGGCCGAGGTGACGCGCCGCCGCAGCTCGGCCACCCGCTCCTCGGTGCGCGCCAGCTCGAAGCCGCCGCACGTGCGGTTCAGGCCCATCTTCTCGTACTGCTGCTGGCTGTCGACCGTGAGCTCGGTGGTGATTTTGTTGTGGTCCACAGGATAGATGAAGTTGGATGCGTGCCCGGTGGAGCCGCCCGGGTTGGGCAGCGGCCCCTTGTCGATCATGACCATGTCGGTCCAGCCGTGCTCGGCCAGGTGGTAGACGATGCTGTTGCCCACGATCCCCGAACCGATAATCACGACCTGTGCGTGTTGCGGCAACGTGCTCATGCGTTCCCTCCTTCAGTCTTTCTACCAGGTTAGTTGCGCGCGAATGTGCTCGATGAAGCGTCGCGTGTGGTCCTCCAGGATGCGCGCCGTCTCCTCCTCGTCGCGTGCCTTGAGCGCCTTTAGCAGCGCGCCGAACTCCGTGCTCAGGTCCTCATAGTAGGCGTCCTGCTGCGAATAGGTCCAGATGCGCACGGCCTGGTTGCGCAGCATCTCGAGCGTGCGCACCAACACCTCGTTGCGGGTGGCCCGGTTGAAGCGGTCGTGGAAGGCCGAATCCAGGCGCATGAGCGCCTTGGGGTCGCCCGCCTCGCGCATCTGGGCGATCAAGCCCTCGAGCGCGGCCAGGTCCTCCTCGGTGGCCCGGGCCACCGCCAGGCGCGCGGCCAGCCTGACCAAGTGCGCGCGCAGCTCGAACACGTCCTTGAGGTTTTGGAACCCCACCTCGGTGACGATCGTGCCGCTGTTGGGGATGATGCGCACCAATCCCTCGCACTCCAGCCGGATGAGCGCTTCGCGCACGGGCGTGCGGCTCACCCCGAACTCGTCGATGAGCGCCTTCTCGCGCAGCACCTGGCCGGGCTCGTAGTCCAACAGGACGATGCGCTCCTTGAGCGACGCGTAGATCCGATCCTGTTCGTGCTCCATGGGGTCGCCTTCGATATGCTTTTGATATATTGGTGTTATCTCATTAATATAGCGAGCGTGGCGGCCATGTCAAGCCTTGCCTCCTTGCGCGTGAAAATCGGCTTGATATCGTCAGAGGCGCACACGACACTCCGGCCGTCCCGTACCCGAAGGGGGAGCGATGAAACACGTCACCTTCGAAGTGTTCCCGAGCGACAAGCTCAAGCTCGATCTCGTCCCGGCATCGTGGACGCTTGCGATCACCTGTACCGCCGAAGAACTCCAGCCCACGCTCGACCTTTACGAAAGACTCGGGTCGGATCACACGCCGCACCTCTCGGCCGCGCTGGTGGAGAGCGAGGCGCACGCGCGCGAGCTGGCCGGGGTGTTCACCGACCAACTGTTTCTGATCGGTGGTGACCTCGACCCGCGCGGTCCGTTCGAGCGCTCGGCCCAGCTGCTGCCGTACTTCCAACACTGCGATGAACTGGGCGTGGCCAGTTATCCCGAGGGTCACCCCTCGTACGCTTACGAGGAACTGGGCGACGAGATCCTGTTGGAAAAGCAGTCCCTGGGCGCGACCTACGCCGCCACGCAGATGTGCTTCGACCCCGACAAAATCGTTGCCTGGGTCAAGCGGGTCCGGGACAAGGGGATCACCCTGCCGATTCAATGCGGCGTGGCCCCGCCGATCAGCGCGCCCAAGCTAACGCAGTTCGCGCTGCGCTGCGGCGTGAACACCTCGCTCAGCTTCATCAAGAAGATGTCCTTCAAGGACACGGTGCGCATGGCCAGCCGCTACGATCCGCGCCCGCTGATGGAGGCCGTCTACGACCACGTGGACGGCTTCCACATCTACACCTTCAACGCGGTCAAGACGACGCGCAATTGGGTCGAGGAGACGCCGTGGCTGCACGAGCTGGTCGCGAACTGAGGGGAAACCGATATGGCCCTGGGTGATGTCGTGCTGCACGATCCCGAGCAACGGCAGTGGCTCGCCTTTCACGATCCCATCGAAATCGTCAAGACAAACGAGATCGGTGCGGTATTCCCCGCGCTCCGGCGCGTCGAGGGGGCGGTCGAGCACGACGGTCTCTACGCCGCTGGCTTCCTGAGTTACGAGGCCGCCCCGGCCTTCGACTCGGCCTTCACCGTTCTTGATCCCGACCCGGGGCTGCCGCTGCTCTGGTTCGGCCTCTACCGCGAACCGGCCGTCTGCGCCCCGCCCGGGGCCGGTTCCGCGGGCTACGCGCTCGGGCCCTGGGAGCCGTCCGCCGACTGGCCCGCCTACGAGCGGGCGTTCGCGCGCGTGTACGGGGCGATCGCGGCCGGCGAGACCTATCAGGTCAACCTCACCTACCGGCTGCGGGCGCGCTGGTCGGGCGACGCCTGGCCGCTGTTCGTCAACCTGGCGGGGGCCCAGGGCGGCGGGGGGTATGCGGCCTGGGTCGACACCGGCCGCCACGCGCTCTGCTCGGCCTCGCCGGAGCTGTGCTTCCGCCGTGCGGGAGAGGCGATCGCGACGCGCCCGATGAAGGGCACGGCCCCGCGCGGGAGGACCGCAGCCGAGGACGAAGCCAATGCCCGCTGGCTGGCGCGTTCCGAGAAGGATCGGGCCGAGAACGTCATGATCGCCGACATGATCCGCAACGACCTGGGCCGGATCGCCGAGCCGGGCTCGGTGCGCGTGCCGAAGCTGTTCACGGTCGAGCGCTACCCGACCGTGCTCCAGCTCACCTCGACCGTGACGGCGCGCAGCGGCGCCCCGCTCAGCGGGGTGTTTGGCGCGCTGTTCCCGTGTGCCTCGATCACGGGCGCGCCCAAGGTGAGCACGATGCGCCTGATCGCTTCGATCGAAACCGCCCCGCGCGGCGTTTACACGGGCTGCATCGGCTACGCGGCCCCCGGCCAGCGGGCGCAGTTCAACGTGGCCATCCGCACGGTCACGGTCGACCGCGAGGCGGGCACGGCCGAGTACGGCGTGGGCGGCGGGGTCGTGGCGGACTCCACTGCGGAAGCCGAGTACCGCGAGTGCGCGCTCAAGGCCGAGGTGCTCAGCGCCCGCACGACGGCGCCCGTAGGGCAAGCCCGTCGATCCGCACAACCCGCCGGCGTTTGAGTAAAACGCGCGGGCAGCCAAGCCCAGCGGAGCCAAACCGGAGTCGGCGTCCACTACCCTCCCCGCACACCAAGGGAGGAACCATGACACGTCGTCTCGCACGTTTCAGCGCCATCGGCTTGCCCCTTCTCCTCACGCTGTTGCTGGGTCACGCAGCGGCCACAGCCCAGATCGCGGGATGCAGTCTCCCCGTGCCGGTCAACTTGGAACCCCAGGACGGGGCCCTGCGCGCCTCACTCACCCCCACGCTCAAGGTCGGCTTGTCTCAAGGCGTGTTCGGGCCGTGCTCTCTCAATATCGTGCGCTGGCAGGTCTTCTACGCGCCCAGCTCGGGCTCGTTTCCCTTGATCGACGAGTTTAGGAGCGGGGCGAGTCCGGAGCGGTTCCAGTTCACGGTGCCGGCGGGCAAGTTGCGCCCTGGCACGGACTACGCTTGGCGCGTCGTGCTGACCTTCATCAAGGACGACAACAGCGTCACCACGCAGGCACTCAGCACGCTCACGACCTTCACCACGACCTACGTCGTCGACGGCGCGTGCGCGGCGCTGCCGCAACCGACGTTGGTGAGCCCGCGCAATGACGTGGCGGGGGTCTCGCTCACCCCAGAGCTGGAGATCCGCGCCTTTCTGATCGGCGTGGATGCCCCGTGCCGTTGGGAGACAACCGAGTGGCAAATCTCGCGCGAGCCGGGCTTCCATACGCTGGAGTTGAGCGAGACCCGTCTCGAGACACTTTCGATCGAACCCGGCTTGCTGCGGGTTCCGGCAGGCGTGCTCCAGCCGGAGACCGTGTATTACTGGCGCGCGCGGCTGATTCAGGGCAGCGGGTTCTTCGCGCGGGTCGAATCCCCCTGGAACGCGGCGCGCTTTCGTACGGGCGCCGGCTCGGGGGCGCGCCCGCAAGCGCCGACGCCTGCCTGTAGCGCGCTTCCCTTGCCCGTTCATATCGCGCCCGCAAATGGCGCTACCGTGTCGCCGACGCCCACGCTGGAGATGTTCCTCCCCGGCCTGCCCGACGGCTGCGAACACGACGAAACGGCCTGGCAGGTATTCGACGCGGCCGGCAACTACGTCTACCAGACGGGGTTTACCGCGCTGGCGCACACGAGTTTGACGGTTCCAGCGGGCACCCTGGGCGCCGGTGCGACCTACGGCTGGCGCGTCAAGGTCGTCGCGCGCGGCGCGGGCCCCAACGGGTCGGACGTGTTCTCCGACTGGACGGATCTGACCTACTTCACGACGCAGTCGTGACAACGCGAGGCCGCGGGTCACCCACGACCCGCCGGTGTCCGGTATAATCGGCTGGTATGAATGCTTCACCGGCCCGATGGGGTTACATCGCCGCCGGCTGTGGATGCCTCGGCCTCGGCGCGCTCGGTGTTGTCCTGCCCGTGGTGCCGACCACGCCGTTCGTGCTGCTGGCCGCTTGGTGCTTCTCGCGCGGCTCGCAGCGCCTGCATCGCTGGCTGCTGGCGCATCGTCACTTCGGCCCCCTGGTGCGCGATTGGGAAAGCAACCGGGTCATCCGGCGCCGCGCCAAGGTCCTGGCCACGGCGGTGATGGTGCCGCTGGTCGGGTTCATGACCCCCTTCGCCGACGTCCCCGCGTGGACCAAGCTGCTGGCGGCGGCGCTGGCCGCCTGGGGGCTGGTGTTCATCTGGACCAAGCCGTCCGAGACGCCGGCCGAGGCCGCCGCGCGGGGTTCCCGGTAGGCAACGCGGCGCGAGCGCGCCGTCCTTGCTGTCCCGTGGGCTTGGGCGGCGTCGGGGCGTGGACAGGCTGCTGAACGTTGCAAGCCCGCCCCGGCCGCGTAATATCTGACGTGACGGTCTTGCGGGTCGGGCATGGCCCTCCGCCGAGCGGCGGTGCACGTCATTGGATTCCATTCGATTCCCCAAAGGAGCGCAGGATGTCCACGTGGGTCGCGGTGTTGGTGGCGCTGGCCGTGGGAACGGCGATCTCGACGCAGAGCAGTTTCAGCGCGGTGATGGCCCGCCACGCCGGTCTCTGGCCCACGGCCTTCGTCGTCCACGTCGTCGGGGTGTTCGTCTCGCTGGTGCCGCTCTGGTTCTACCGAAGCCAGTCAAACTGGGCGGGGCTGGCTCAGACGCCCTGGTACGCTTACCTGGGCGGGGCGCTCGGGGTCGTGATCATCGCGGGGATCGCCTACCTCGTTGGCCACGTTGGCGTCACGGCGGGTGTCTCGATCGTGATCGCCGCCCAGCTGACGGCCGCCCTTCTGATCGACCACTTCGGCTGGTTCGGGATCACGGTGCAGCCCGTGGACTGGCTCAAGTTGCTGGGCGTGGCGCTGCTGATCGTTGGGGCGCGGCTGGTGTTGCGGTAGAAAGGGGACGGGAAAGACGGCGTTTAGCCAGCCTCCAGCAGCTCGTCCACCCGCGCCAGCACGTCCGCGAAGCTGTGCCGTTCGGCCTTCGCACGAATTTGCTTCCAGCGCGCGAGCGGGAGTCGGCCTTCCATATCGGCCAGGATGGTGCGCGCGTTTTCCCGCATGTACTGCATCGTGTGCAGGCGCGCCATCGCGGTCAGGAGCTCGGCCGCCGGCTCATGCTTCCCCTCTTGCCCGAGCTGCCGCCCCAGGAACACGACCGCGTCCATGATGAGCCAGGTGACGTCGGTGGCGCGCGCGATCGAAAGCCCTTCGTGTAGATGGGCACGGGCCTCGTCGCGCAGGCCCATTCGGTGTTCGGTTTCGCTCAGGTTGGCAAGCGTCATGGCCGTCCCGGTGGCGTAGCCGAGGCGGCGGCTGACCGCCAGGGCCTGGAGGTAGTGTTCCTGGGCCCGGTCGTAGGCCGCCAGCGCGTTGGTCGCCCCGCCCAGGTTGTTGAACACGGTGTGTTCGCCCCAGGCCACGCCCAGATCGCGAAAGTGAGCCGCCGCCCGCTCGTAGAACGGAATCGCCTCCTCAAATTCCTCCTGCGCGTAGTGCAGGTTCCCGCGGTTGTTGAGCGCCTTGGCCAGCACGAAGCGGTCTCCCAGGCCTTCGCAGAGCTGCTGGCATGCCTCGTAGTGCCGGCCGGCCGCCTCGTAGTCGCCGCGGTCGAAGCCCAGGATCCCCAGGTTCAGGCGCGCGGTGGCCGCGCCGTAGGCGTCCCCCTCCGCTTCGAACGCCGCCAGGCTGCGCTGGAGCAACGCCTCGGCCTGCTCGTAGCGCCCCGCGTTCTCGTGCACGAGCCCCAGGCCGAACAGGGCCGCGCCCGCGCGGGCCGCTTCCAGCATCGCCAGCGCGGCCTCCAGCTCCCGCTGGGCGGATTCCAGTCTCCCCAGGTGGAAGTGAAAGCGACCTAGCCGGATGCGGGCTTCCGCGCCCGCCCGGGCCAGCGACTCGTCCCCCGCCAACGCGTCCACGGCCTCCGAGAACGCCCGCGCACCCTCATGGAACCAGCCGCGCATCTCGAATAACAGGTAGAGTCCCTCGATGAACGGCTCGCACAGGTCGGGGCGCTCGGCCAGGCTCCAGCGCCAGGCGGCGTGCACGTTGTCCATCTGCAGCCCGAATTCCCGCAGCGCCTCCAGCTGGCGCGCGCCCTTGAGCGCCTCGGCCCAACGCGCCGCGCGCGCCCCATAGTGCGCTGCGTGCGCGGCGTGCACGGCCGTGGCGCGCCCGGGATCATCGCGCAGACGCTCCAGCGCGAACTGGCGCAAAAGCTCATGCGTTTCGAAGTACCCGTCGGCCGTGTGCCGGACGAAGGACTTGCTCATCAGCGAGGACAGGTCGGCCAGCGAAACCCCTACCGCGGCGGCCGCCTCGCGCGGGAAGGCGCCGCGGAAGGCGCCGAGCCCGCTGAGCGCTGAGCGCTCGGCGTCGCCGAGCGAGGCCCAGGAGTACTCGAAGCTGGCCCGCACGCTGCGGTGGCGCTCGGGGGCGCCGCGCCGCTCGCCCGAGAGGAAGTCGAGCCCCCGCTCGATCTCGGCGGCGATCTCGCCCGGCGGCAGCATTCCGGTCCAGGCGGCCGCCAGCTCGATGGCCAGCGGCATCCCCTGCAGCAGGCGACAGATGCGATCGATCGCATCCCGATCGACACGGGACGGCGAGCACTGCGGATCGGCGGCGCGGGCGCGCTCCAGGAACAGGGACACGGCCTCGGGCTCGGCGTCTTCCGCATCCGTCCAGGCAAGCCCTTCGAGCGGGAAGAGGGACTCCCCGGCCGCCCCCAGCCGGGCGCGCGAGGTCACCAGGCAGGTGAGCGCCGGGGCGGCCTGCAGCCAGACCAGCAGCGCGTCGGCCCCCTCGATCACGTGGTCGAAGTTGTCCAGGATGAGGCACATGCGCTTCTCGCTCAGGTAGGCGGCCAGCTGATCCCGAGGCGCGTCGCGGCCGAAGAAGCGGAAGTCGAGCGCCTGGGCCACCTCGTAGACGATGCCCTCGGCCGAGCCCACGCCGGCCAGCCCGACCCAGAAGACCCCGTCCGGGAAGGCGTCCAGATTGGATCGTGCCGCCTCCAGCGCCAGCCGCGTCTTGCCGGCGCCGCCGGGCCCGACCAGCGTGAGCAGGCGGCAGGCGGGGTCGCGCAGTCGGGCCCCAAGCGCCTCGAGCTCGCGCCCGCGCCCGACGAGCGCGCTCAGCGGTGCCGGCAGGTTGTGGGGGGCGCGCCGCCGCGGGAGCGGCAGTTCGTGTGCCTTGATCTGGAGGTAGAGGTTGCGGGTGGCCGGGCTCGGCTCGCCCCCCAGGTGGTCTTTGAGCGCGCCGACGCCGGCGTGATAGGCTTCCAGCGCGCGCCGGTGCTCCCCCAGGTAGTGGTGGAAGCGCATGCAAAGGCGAATCGCGCCCTCGCGAAAGGGCGCCTCGGTTAGCAGTTTTCCCAGGTGCTCCAACCCGCGGCGGTACTGACCCAGCTCGCCGTGGCAGGCGGCCGCGCGTTCGAGCGCGTCCAGGCGTGCGTCCCCCAACCGGTCCCGCAAGGGCGCGCTCCAGTCCTCGTACAGGTCCTCCACCAAGACGGGGCCGCGGTACAGAGCCAGCGCCCGCTCGTAAGCCTCAAGCGCCGCGCGCCAGCGCTCGGTGCGCGCCAGGGAGTTCGCTTGCTCCAACCCGGCCGAAAACGCCTCGACGTCGATCCAACAGGGCGCCTCCCGGCTCAAGCAGTAGCCGCCCTCCACCGCCCGCACGTAGCGCGAATCCGCGCCGCGTTTCAGCCCCGGCTCCAGCGCGCGCCGCAGCTCGCTCACGCGGCCCCGCAGGTTCTTCAGCACCTTGTCGGGGTCGCCCTCGGGGTAGAGCCGCTCGATGAGCTGGTCCGTGGTGAACACCCGCCCGCGCTCGCTCAGGAGCACCTTGAACAGCGTGCGCGTCTTGCGCCGACCCCAGGTCGCGTCGGGGACGGCCTCACCGTCCCGCAGCACCTGGAACGCGCCGAACATCCGGACCTCCAAAGTCTGTCCCATACGTCCATCCTCGGGGCTCGGGATGAGACGATTATAGCCCAGCGAGCCGCCCGGACGCGCCCGCCGGAGTCCCGCCGGAGCCGGACCGGAGTCCCGGGGGGCTACAGTGCGCTCAACGCAGAAAAGGAGGCTTCATGCGACACGCAATCAGACTGCTGTTGACGCTGGCGCTCGCCCTGCTGCTGGCGCAGGGGGTGGCGCCCGAGAACCGCGCCCAGGGGGCGATCAACGCGCTGCTCGAGGTGTGGCGCCTGCCCAATTCGGACAACGGGCTCGCGGGCATCGCCTACGACGGCGTCGAGAACGCCGTCTACTACGCGGCCTTCAACCGGGATCGGGTCGGCCGGCTCGAGGCGGCCACGGGGCAGCTCACCGAGTGGCCCGTGGGCGACGGCCCCAACGGCCTGACCCTCGGCGGCGCCGGACCGCTGCTCATCCTGCAGCCGCCCTCGGTGTTCTTCACCGAAAGCCGGGGCAACCGCGTGGGCATGCTCCAGCCCGCCACCGACGGCTACCACGCCGCGGCGATCCCCACGCCCGACAGCTTTCCCAAGGGGATCGACTTCTACTCGGCGATCGCGCGCCTGGACGAGGCGTGGTTCAGCGAGCGGATCGGCGGGCGCGTGGGCCGCGTGCAGGGCCTGCAGGCGGGGCCGCTGACGCCCGTGCCCCCCACGCGACAAACCCTGCGCGCCACGACCCAGGTCGTCTCGGTCCGCCAGACGCTCTTGCCGCCCACGGTCCACCGGGGCAACCCCGCGCTGCCGCCGGCCGTCATGCTCGCGCCGCGCAGCGACCGCGGGAACGTGGCGGAATGGGACATCTCGGGTTTCTATCAGGGGGGAGACAGCTTCCCCGAGGCCGTGGCCACGACCTTCGACGGCGCGGTCTGGATCGCCAACAGTGCTCAGGAGACCCTGCTGCGGCTCGACCCAACCAGCGACGTGATGGCCTTCTACGGCCTCCCGCAGGGGAGCGCGGCCGTGGACCTGGCCATCGACCGGGACGAAAACGTGTGGTACACCACGGGCTTCGGCCACCGGGTCGGCAAGCTCGACCCGCGCAGCGGCGACGTGAGCGAGTGGACGCTGCCAACCGCGGGCCAGCCGCTCGGCCTGGCCGTGGTCGACGAGCGGAGCGTCTGGTTCACCGAGCGCGAGGGCGATTCGCTCGGCTGGTTCGACGCCGCCACCGGCGAGCTGCTCTCGTTCCGGATGCCGGCCGGTAGCCATCCGCTCGAGGTCGTGGCGGTGGCCTCCAACGAGGTCTGGTTCACCACCGAACGCGGCGACTTTTTGGGCCACCTCACGGTCACGGCGCTGGGCCAGCCGCTGACGTCGGACAACGCGATCCACGGGTTTCAGTTGATCCAGACGGACCGCAAGCAGGCCGACGTCACGGTCGACTACAGCTACGAGGGCGGCCACGGGTTGCCCATCTGGCTCGACGTCGACGTCCTGA
This sequence comes from uncultured Thermotogae bacterium, assembly GCA_964572855.1. Taxonomy (GTDB): domain Bacteria; phylum Bipolaricaulota; class Bipolaricaulia; order RBG-16-55-9; family JAJCYT01; genus CAZNGF01. Next base: position 24,091 of record CAZNGF010000001.1, read on the forward strand.
GCGGCGGGGTCAATCAGACGGACTTCGGCACGGTCGTGGCCCGCATCGACGCGCGGGGCCGCGGCTCGGCCACGGTGCGCGTCATCTACACCGGGAACGCCTGCGTCGAGTCGGACCAACTGCAGATCGACATGTACGACACCAACGGGGACGTGTTCGCTACGCAGCGCTTCAACGCCTCGTTGCGCTGGAACTGCGCCTAGCACAACGCCCGTCCCCGTGAAAGGAGCATCCATGTTATTGCCCATCGTCAAATCCAAGACGAAAACGACGGCTGCTCTGCTGTTGGTCCTCGCGCTCGTCGTCGCTGCGCCGGCGCTCGCCCAGCAGGGCGGGAGCTGCAAGATCGGCACGGGCCCCGTGGCCCCGGCCTCGGGCGCCGTGCTGTCGCCGAATGATCCGCTCACGCTGCGGATCGACGTCTCGGCCACGCCCAACACGCCCGACTGTCAGCACAACGCCACCGGCTGGCAGGTGGCCACCGATGCCGGCTTCGCGCTGGACGCGCTCGTGTTCGACTCGGGCGCCCACGCCTTCGACCTGCGCTCGATCACGATCCAGCCGCCGCTGCTGCAGCCCGGCACGATTTACTGGTGGCGGGCGCGGGTCCAGGTGACCAACGCCGGGATCATCGAGTGGATCGAGATCAAGGACACGTTCTCCACCCCCAGCCCCGGCGGCGCGGGCGGCGGGGGCCCCGTGATCTGGAGCCTCGCCCCCGCGCTGGGCGTCCCCGGCACGACCGTGTCCGTCGGCGGGAGCGGCTTCGTGATCGCGTTCGACCCCGTCTTCGGGTTCTGGCAGTCCGAGGTGCTATTCGACGGCCAAGCCGTCCCGACCAGTTTCATCGGCAACTTCGAGCTCGCGTTCACGGTCCCGGCGGGCGCGGCGTGCGGGCCACACGACGTCCAGGTGCGCAACCCCGACCCGAGCGTGTTCATCCCGGCCGTGAGCCACACCGAGACGTTTGAGATCCCCTGCGCGCAGCCCCCGCCGGGCGGCAACGTCCCGGCGCCGCAGATCAGCAGCCTGGACCCGCCCAGCGCCGCCCCCGGCGAGGCGGTCCGTGTGCTGGGATCGGGCTTTCTGGAGTTCCTGCTCGGCGAGGTCTCAACCGTCCGCCTGGAGGGAAGTCCGGTTCAGACGACCTTTGTGAGCGCGAGCGAGCTCCGCTTCACGCTGCCTCCCTTGATCCCCTGCGGGCCGAACCGCGTGCAGGTGGTCACCACGCTGATCGGGGAGAGTACGCTGAGCAGCAACGTCGTCAACCTCGACGTGCCGTGCGGCGGCGGCAGCATCACGCCTCCAACGCCCGCGATCACCCGGCTAAACCCCGCCAGCGGTCCGGCCGGGACGCAGGTCTCGGTGGTCGGCAGCGACTTCGTCGAGGGCAGCGCCCAGCTCGTGGTCGTGCCGGGGTCCGAGGTGCTGTTCGACGGGACGGCCGTCAGCACCCAGTTCGTCTCCGCGACCGAGCTGGGCTTTGCGGCCCCGGCGGGCGCGGCCTGCGGTCCCCACGACGTGCGCGTCCGGACCGAGAGCCCGGTGCTGAACGAGCCGGCCCAGCTCAGCAACGCGGTGGCCTTCGAGGTGACCTGCCCGGCCCCCGGGAACCCGCCGCCCGGCGGAGGGGGCAACCAGCCGCCGACGGCGGGCTTCAACTTCAGCCCGGGTGCGCCCCAGGTGGGGCAGACCGTAAGTTTCAGCAACCAGTCGACCGACCCGGACGGCGCCGCCGATATCGCCAGCGTGCGCTGGTCCTTCGGGGACGGGGCGGCCAGCGCGCAGGCCAACGCCTCGCACGCCTACGCGGCGGCCGGCAGCTACACCGTGACGCTCACGGTGACCGACCAGGCGGGTTTGTCCGACCAGATCGCGAAGCAAATCCAGGTATCGTCGGCCGGGAGCGGTGCGGCCACGCGCTCGGTGGCGCAGGCCATCGCGGCGCTGGTCCCCAACGACCCCAACGCGGCCAACGCCGACCTCATCATCGGCGACCGCGAGATCCTGCGGGCCGTCGCCATGTGGGTGAAGGGCGAGCTCGTACCCGACACCGGGGGCGCCCGCATCGGCGACGGTGCCATGATTGACCTCATCAAGCGCTGGATCGGCGGCCTGCCGCTCTCGGCGGCGGGCGCCCCCGTGTCCGAGGCAAGCGCCCGCGCTGCGCTGGCAACGCTGGCCGGCGGCCTGACAGGACCAGAGCCGCTGCAACTGCACGCGGCCCTCGTGGAGCCCCAGGCGGCGGGCCGCTGGACGCTTCGCTTGGCGGGCAGCGGCATCGCCCGGCACGAGGTTCGGGTCTACGACATGACGGGCCGCCTGCTGCACGCGGCGAGCGAGCGCGGGGACCGGTCGGCCCTGATCGCGCTGGATCGCAACGGGAACAGGCTGCCCAACGGGATCTACCTCGTGACCGTGACGGCGTTGGACGCAAGCGGCGCGCAGCAGCGCCGCACGGTCGTCAAGTGGGCGGTGCTGCGCTGAGTCGCACGAAGCGGGGGCGCCCAGCAGGGCGCCCCCGCGCCTCCTTTGGAGCGCCTAACAATACCTTCGCGAGCACGTCATCCTGAGGTCGTAGGCCGAAGGATCTTCCGCATTTGCAGGGGATTCTTCGCTTTCAGCTCAGAATGACATCTTGAACGATGTGGGATCTTGTTAGAGGCTCTTAGAGCCGGCGGCGGGCGGACTGGATCAGGTTGGACATCACCATGGTCGAGGTCATGGGGCCGATCCCGCCCGGCACAGGGGTGATGAGCCCGGCCTTTTTGGCGACTTCGTCGAAGGCCACGTCGCCCCTGATCCCCTCCGGGGTCACGTTGACGCCGATGTCGACCACGGTGGCGCCCGCCTTGACCATGTCGGCGGTGATGAAGTGGGGCCGGCCCACGGCCACGCACAGGATGTCGGCCGCGCGCGTCTTGTCGGACAGGTCTTTCGTGCGGGAGTGGCAGATGGTCACGGTGGCGTGCTCGCGCATGAGCAGCAGGCCCAGCGGGATGCCCACCACCTCGCTGCGCCCGACCATGACCACGTCCTGCCCCTCAAAGCGCACGCGGCTGGCGCGCAGCAACTCGAGCACGCCCATGGGCGTGGCCGGCAGCAGCGTGGCCTCGCCGGTGACCAGGCGGCCCAGGTTCGAGGGGTTGATCCCGTCCACGTCCTTGTGGGGCGCCACGGCCCGCCGCACGCGCTGGTCGTCGACCCATTTGGGCAGGGGCAGCTCGACGAACACGCCGTCGATCTCGCCGTTGCCGTTACAGCTCTCGATCTGGCGGATGAGGTCGGCCTGGTCGATTTTGGGGTAGCGGCGCGCGTAGACCCGCACGCCCAAGGAGTCGGCTAACTTGCGCTTGGCGTCGAAGTAGGGCTCGGCCGAGGGGTCGTCCCCGATGTAGAAGACCACCAGCGTGGGCACGATCCCGCGCTTGCGCAGGTCGGCGGTCTGGTGTTTGAGCTGTTCGCGAAAGGTCTGCGCGATCGTCCTGCCGTCGATGCGGTTGGTCAACGCACCGCTCCCGCCAGCTCCTTCCAGACGCGGTCCAGCACGCCGTTGATGAAGGAGGCCGATGCCTCGGTCCCGTAGCGCTTGGCCAGCTCGACCGCTTCGTTGATGACGACCTCGGGCGGCGTGTCGGTGTGGCGCAGCTCGTAGAGCGCCAGGCGCAGCACGTTGCGGTCCACCGAGACGAGCCGGTCCAGCTCCCACCCCCGGGCCTTCTCGCGGATGACTGCGTCCAGCTCGTCCCCGTGCGCCTCGACGCCGCGCACGATCCTTGCGACGAACGGGTCTTCCGTGTCGAATTCGGCCAGCAGCGTCTCGGCGTCGATCCCGCGGAACTCGCGCTGGAACAGGAGCTTGAGGCAGGCGTGCCGCGCCCGCCGGCGCCCGGCGACCTTACGCGTCACCGGAACAACACCCGGAACAACTCCTTGACCTTTTGGACCGCTTCCTCGCGCGATTCGAACGCGCGCCCGATCAGGTAGCCGAGCACGACCGGCACAACCACCCAGAGGAAACGCCAGCCCCAGATGAGCCAGGAAATGCCGAGGAGCGCGCCAAAGAGCGCGCCCCACGTCTGCGGTCGGATCGTCATGGGTTCCCCTCCTCGTCTTGGGAATCGTCTCGCTTCCCCCGGCCGGGCAGCGCGGGGGCGTCCCCGATCGTCCGCGCCGGCGGGTGGGCGATGCGATCGGTGTGGAAGGCCACCTCGCTCACCCGCACGCCCAGGCGGGATTCGACCTGCTCCTTGAGCCGCGTCTGCACGCGGTTGGCGGTGCGGACCACGTCTGCCTCGGGCGTCAGCCCGGCGCTCACGGTGAGCTTGAGCGCCCCGTCCGCGGCGTGCTCCAGCCGGATGCGCGCCTCGGCCAGCTCGGTTTCCCCGGCCAGCAGGCCGCGGACGAAGTCCCGCACGGCGTAGGGCGAGACCGCGATGGGGCCTTGGCTCCCCTCGTGGTGGAAGTGCCGCCTCCGGCCCACGTGGTCCCAGAGCTTGAGCGCGAAGTAGAGCGCCAGCAACGCCGCCAGAGACGCCGCGAGGTAGGCCCCAGCGAGGCCCCAGCGGTTCGTGAGCCAGCCCAGGTCGAGCGCCGCGGGCAGCGGTCGGCTCAGCACGAGCCGGAATACAAACGCGGCGATCCCCAACAGGTAGAGCGCTGCGACCCCGTAGGCCAGTTCGCGCAGCGCCTCGAGCCAACGGTTCATCAGAGCCGTTCCACGTAGCGCCCGTCGCGCGTGTCGACCTTGATCCGATCGCCCTTGTCGATGAACAGCGGCACGCGCACCTCGGCGCCGGTCTCGACCGTGGCGGGCTTGTCGGTGTTGGAGACCGTGTCGCCGCGCACGCCGGGGTCGGTCTGGACGACCTCGAGCTCGACGAAGTTGGGCGGCTCGACCTTGATGAGCTCGCCGTCGTGGAAGAAGCCCGACACCTCGGCGTTCTCCTTCAGGTATCGGGCGGCGTCGCCCATCATCTCCTCGCGGATGGTCATCTGCTCGAAGGTCTCGTTGTCCATGAACACCCAGCCCTGCGTGTCGCGGTAGAGGAACTGCAGGCGGCGTTCCTCGAGGAAGACGACCTCGACGGGGTCGGACTCCGTAAAGTTCTTCTGCAGGACCTTGTCGGTCTTGAGGTGGCGCAGCTTGGTCGAGGCCACGGCGCCCCCCCGTCCGCGCTTGCTGTGCGAGTAGTCCTGCACCGTGTAGAGCTCGCCCTGGTAGCGGATGACCCGGCCCTTGCCCAAATCGTTCAGTCCCATAACCGTCCTTTCTGGCGTCTTGTCGTCATTGAGCTCCGTCTTCGTCTGCGGCGTCGTCGGCCGGCGCGGCCTCGGCCTCCGCGACCTCCCGCTCCCGCTTGCGCTCGGCCCAGCGCGCCAGCAGCAGGCTGGACTCGAACAGCACCACCACCGGGACGCCGACCGCGACCTGGCTGAACACGTCCGGGGGGGTGATGACCGCGGCCCCGGCGAAGCAGATCACGTAGATGTAGCGGCGCTTCTGCCGCAGGAATTCGACCGTGGTCAGCCCGAGCCGCACGGCCATGAAGATGAGCACGGGCAGCTCGAACACGAGGCCGAACACGAGCAAAAACATCATCGAAAACGAGATGTAGTTGCCGATGGTGAAGTTGGCGTAGAGGAAGTCGCTGCCCAGGTTGATCAAAAAGCGCACCACGAACGGGAACACGAGGAAGAAGGAAAAGGCCACGCCCACGTAGAACAGGCCCGATCCGAAGGTGAACGCGCTCAGGAAGTAACGGCGCTCGTTGTCGTAGAGCGCGGGCATGATGAAGCGCCAGACCTGAAACAGCACGACCGGCGAGCCCACCAGCAGACCCGTGTAGAGGCTCAGCTTGATGTAGCTCAGGAACGCCTCGGTGGGGTGGATGAACATGAGCCCGCTCTGCTGGCGCAGCAGCCGTTCGAACAGGTTGCCGACCGCGTTGACCTGGTCGGGATCGAACTGCCCGCTCTGCGCCAGGAACGCGCGCCACGCCTCGACGATCCCCGGCACCTGGTCCTGGGCGACCTGATAGTAGTCGGCCAGCGGGATGGTCAGGAGCTGCAACAGCGCGTCCTTGAACACGTAGGCCACGATGCCGACGCTCACCACGGCGATCAACGCGTAGATGATGCGCCCGCGCAACTCGTCCAGATGGTCGATCAGGCCCATTTCCGTGTCCCGCGACATCGCACGTTTCCCCCGCTTCGGGCGGCTCGCTCGCCCCTTGAGCACGAATGTTTCGAGATTATAGGCGGCTCCAGGCCCGAATTCAATCGGCTTGGCGTCGCGTGCGAGCCAGTTCGAATTGCTTACATGACAAGACTTTGTCTATACTTGACTCGCAAAGTAAGGTATGCTAGACTTCACTTGAGGTGATAGCGATGTTCAAGTTCTATTTGAGAGCCGCCCTGGTTTGGGGCCTGGTCGCGGTCGGGGCGCTGGCCGCGCCCGGCGGCGCGCAGCAGGCACGCGAATTGGCCATCAACGAGGTCGCCTGGGCCGGAACGGCGGCCAACGCCCGCGACGAGTGGATCGAGCTGGTCAACAACACGAGTCGCGACGTCGATCTGACGGGCTGGGTTCTGCGCTGGGAGGACGTGGAAATCGCGCTGGGCGAGGTGGCCGGTAACACGCGGGAAACGCGGCGCACGACCATCCCGGCGCGCGGTTTCTTCCTGCTGGAGCGCACCGACGACACGACCGTGCGCGAGGTCGAGGCCGACCTGATCTACACCGGCGGCCTGGCCAACGCGGGCGAGCGGCTCGAGTTGGTTGACCCGTCCGGCGCGGTGGTCGACAGCGCCAACGCCGACGCCGAGGACGGCTGGTACGCCGGAGCGACCGGCGACGCGGAGGTGCCGTTTGCCAGCATGGAACGCGTCAACCCGCGCGGCCCCGACGCGGCCACCAACTGGGCGGCCAACGACGGGACCGTGCGCAACGGGCTCGACGCGGACGAGGGGGCCTTGAACGGGACCCCGAAGTCGCGCAACTCCGCGAGCTAACCCCGCGGGGCGGCCTTCATGCGGCTGGCCTAACGCGCGCCAAGGCCCGTTGGATGAGGGGGATGGCGGCCTCGGCCTCCTCGCGGCCCGCCCGCCGGGGGCGGGCCACGTTGCCGAGCTCGAGCAACCTGACCGCCGAGACGTCCGGATTGAGCACGACGAGCCGTTCGCCCAGCTTCTCGTGCATGAGGGCGAGCTGCGTGCGCATGAGCGCGCGCGAGGTGATGTGATTGGACTGGGCCAGCACGGCCAGGCTCGTTTGCACCGGGTCCGTGATGCGCCCGCTTACGTCCACAGCCACCACCACGTCCGCGCCCAGCGTCACGGCCACGTTGACCGGGACCTTGTTGATGATCCCGCCGTCGACCAGGAGCCGGCTTTCCCAGCGCACGGGGTCGTGGACCCCGGGCAGAGCCATGCTGGCGGCCAGCGCGCGGGCGACCTCGCCCCGGTCGATCACGATCTGTTCGCCGGTGTTGACGTCGCAGGCCACCACGGCCAGCGGCCGCTCCAGCGTCTCGAAGCGAGCGCGCTTGGTGAGCAGTCTGAAGAAGGCCACCAGCCGTTGGGTCTTGGGCGAATCCGCATTGAGCCAGGTCGCCCGCTTGAACAGGTACTCCGAGGTGGCGCGCTCGAGCAGCTCGGGGATCGGGTTCTGCGCCACGTCCAGCAGCCCGTGCAGGTCGAGGTCTTCGAGCAGCTTGGCCAGCCGCCCCATGTCGTGGCCGCAGCGGTAGGCCGCGCCCACGATCGCCCCCATCGAGCTGCCGGCCACGACGTCGATGGGGATTCCCGCGGCCAGCAGCGCCTCGATCACGCCGATGTGGGCGAACCCCCTGGCGCCGCCCCCGCCCAGCGCCAGCCCCAGCCGGGGCCGGTCGCGCTCCGCTGCCGTTCCGGTCATGTCAATCGCCGGCTCGGCACTGTTCGCACGGGCAGTCTCGCCTCAGCCGCTCGTAGGTGTAGATCCCGGTGCGATGCCCGTCGTTCCAGACGAACTGGATGGCGTAGCGCCCGACGGACTGCACCTCCAGGGCTTCCAGGGGCCGTTTCGAGGCGCGCTGCAGCGTGAGTCCCTTGTCGCGCGCCGCGGCGCACAGGGCGCAGGGGCACGCCGCGCGCAGTTCCCGCAGCGGGTAGGCCGAGGCGTGGCCGTCGGACCAGCGGATGCCCAGCGTTTCGCGATCGATCCAGTGAAGCTCGGCGCGCCCGTTGTTCTGTGGTAGCGTGGGTTGGGCCATGCTATAAAGTCTAGACGAGCCCGACCGCAGCGACAAGGAATACCATGCGTCACGAGTCAGCCCGCTTGATCTTGGCCTCGGGGTCCCCGCGCCGCCGAGCGCTGTTGCAGCACGTGACCCCGGACTTCGACGTCGTCCCCGCCGACGTCGAGGAGCGCGCCGGGGACGGCACGCCCGAGTCCGCCGTGCGCGGGATCGCGCGGCGGAAAGTGGAGGCCGTGCACGCGCGCGGCGCGTCGGGGGTGATCTTGGGTGCGGACACCGCCATCGTGCTCGACGGCCGGCTGCTGGGCAAGCCGCGCGATTGGGGCGACGCCCGCCGCACGCTGCGCGCGCTCAGCGGGCGGGTCCACACCGTGCTCACCGGCCTGTACGCCGTCCACACGGGCACGGGCCGGGCCGGCGCCGACTGCGTTGCCACCCGCGTCCACGTGCGCCCGCTCGATGGCGTTTGGATCGAGCGCTATCTGGCCACCGGCGAGGGGGTGGACAAGGCGGGCGCCTACGCGATTCAGGGCCGGGGCGCGTGCATGGTCGAATACCTGGAGGGGGACTACACCAACGTGATGGGACTTCCCTTGGTTCGAACGGCCCAACTGCTGGAACGGGTCGGCTGGCGCCCGCCCGCGCGCTGAGGGGTTATTGGTTGTCGAAATCGCCGCCGCCGCTGCCCCCGCCGTCCTCGCCGCCGCCCTCGGGCAGGACGACGACCTTCTTGGCGTCGAGGAAGCCCGCCTCGCTCTCGACGTAGTCGGTCACGCGCAGCCGCGTGCCCACGCCGATGCTCCCCTTGCCCAGCGGCTGGCCGGCGGGGCTCTGGACGGCGCCCGACACCTTGACCCACTGGTCGCCCTTCTCGTCGGCGTCGACGTCGAGCTGGACGAAGAAGTCCTTGTTGATCTGGGAGATCTTGACCACGACGCCCTCGATGGGCGGGGGGGGCTCGTCCTCCTGCGCCAGCGACGGCCACGGGCCCAGCAACGACCCCAACAGCGGGAGCAGGAGCAAGAGGACCAAGGCCAGTCCTCTGGGCAGGCGGGCCAGCGAAGCGGGTGTGGCCAACGAAGCGCTCATCGCGTTCGACTGTAGCCCGTCCCCGCCGGCGGGACCATAGAGATCCCGTGAAAATTAGATGAAAACTAGTCCCGCTCGATCAATCGGTACCCGAAGCCGCGTACGGTGACGACCCGCTCGGGGGTTTTGGGGTCGGCCTCGACCTTCTGGCGCAGCAGGTGGATGTAACGTTTGACGTCGTTGGAGACGGCCGTGCCCTGGGGCCAGAGCGTCTCGATGATGTCCTCGTCGGAGAACACCTTGTTCAGGTCCGAGGCCAGCAGGCTCAGCAACTCGTACTCCTTGGGGGAGAGGTGCAGCGGCTCGCCGCGCAGCGTGACCTGCTTGAGTCGGTCGTCGATCTCGAGCGCGCCCACCCTGAGTTGCTCGGTGGGCTGGGTCCGCCGCATGACGGCCTCCATGCGGGCCTCGAGCTCGTTGAACTTGAAGGGTTTGGTGATGTAGTCGTCGGTCCCGGCCCGCAAGCCCTTGACGATGTCCTCTGTGTCGGCGCTGGCCGTGACCATGATCACGGGCAGGTCGTCCTGCGCGCGGATGAACTCCAGCACGCCCCAGCCGTCCAGTTTGGGCAGCGCGATGTCCAGCAGCACGATGTCGGGCTGGGCGCGCTGCAACTGATCGAGCGCCTCGACGCCGTCGCGCGCCTCGATGACGGTGTGGTCCTTGAGTTCCAGGAACCGCTTCAAGATCGCCAGTGCGTCCGCGTCGTCCTCGACTACCAGGACGTTCATTCGGGGGTCACCTCCTTGGGGATACACACCGAAAACGTGCTGCCCCGACCGGATGCGCTCTGCACGCTCACGCGCCCGCCGTGGTCGGCCACGTAGCGCTTGACGATGGCCAAGCCCAAGCCCATCCCCTCGGTCATTTTACCCGCGTAGTTGTGCAGCCGCCCGAAGGGTTCGAAGATGAGGGCCTCGTAGCGCTTGGGGACGCCCGGCCCGGTGTCCCGGATCGCCCAGCGGGCTTCGCCTTCCGCCGCTTCCAGGGCCACCGAGACGCGCCCCCGCTCGGTGTACTTGATCGCGTTCTCGACCAGGTTGACCAGCACCTGCTTGAGCTTGGCGCGGTCCACCCGGGCGGTGACGGGGCGTTCGAGCTCGAGTTCGAAGGCGAGTCCCTTGCGCTCGGCCAGCGAGCGCAGCGGCTCGACGGCCTCCAGGGTGAGCTGGGCCACGTCGGTGGCCTCGAGCTGGATGGGCTCGCGCCCGGTCTCGATGCGGGAGTAGCGCAGGATGCGCTCGATGAACTCGAGCAGCTGGTCCGACGAGCCCATGACCGATTGTAGATAAGCCCGCTGGGTCTCGCCGGGCTCGCCGCCGTCGCCGGCCAGCATGAGTTGGGCGTAGCCCGAGATCACGTGCAGCGGCGTTTTCAAATCGTGGCTCATGGAAGCCAGAAAGTCCGACTTGGCGCGGTTGGCCTGTTGCAGCTCGAGGTTGACCCGGTGCATCTGTCCGTCCTTTTCGACTAGCGCGTCGGCCATCTGGTTGAACGCGTGGGAGAGCGTCTCGAGCTCGTCGCCGCTTTCGACGCGCGCACGCACGCCGGACTCGCCCTGGCCGAAGCGGGTCATGGCCCCGCTGATGTGCTCGATGGGGCGCCAGATGCGCCGGTAGAGCACGAGCACCATGAGCGAGCCGACGGCGATCACGCCCAGCGAGACCCCGGCCACCACCAGCAGGCCCTGCCGGATCTCGGTTCGCACCTCGGCCAGCGAGATGCCCAGACGCACGTAGCTGCCGACCAGCTCGCGCTGTACGTCGGCCCGCTCGGGTGTGACCTCACGGCCCGTGAACGAGCGCTCGAAGTCGACGTAGGGCGTGCCGTCGGACAGCGTCTTTTCGTACGTCTGTAGGCCGGGCACGATGCGGTGGACGCTCAACTCGACCGGGACGGCCCTTTTTTCGGCCACGACCTCGCCGTCGACCACGATCTGGGCGTACAGCACGTCGCCCGAGACCACGCTCTCGGTCACCAGCGGCAGGCGAGAGGTGTCGTTGCGGAACTCGGCGCTGAACAGGGCCTCGCGCGCCAGGCTCTCGGCCAGGTGCTGGCCCAGCTTCCAGACCCCCTGCTCCAGGTCCTCGGCGAAGCGGTAGCCGGCGAACAGCGTGATCAACACGGCCAGCGACGCGGTCAGTGCGGTCAAGCCGACGAGAAAGCGGGTCCGCAGGCTCATGCGCCCTCGTCCCTGGCGGAAGCGTTTCATGGTGTTCGCTGGGGAGGATAAGCCTGGGACCGCGTTCCCCGCAACCGGCGCTTGCGGGCGTTCCCGGGGGCGCTTACGATGCTCCCGACATGCGCGCGAACCTGTTGACGTTCATGAGCGATTTCGGGGCCCACAGCGGCTATGCCGCCGCCATGAAGGGCGTGGCGGCCGGGCTCACCGAGGCGCGCATGCTCGACCTGAGCCACGACGTCGACGCCTTCGACATCCGCCAGGGCGCCTTCCTGCTCTACATGGCCGCGCCGCACTTCCCCAAGGGGACGGTCCACTGCTGCGTGGTCGACCCCGGCGTCGGGACGAGCCGTCCCGCGCTGGTCGTGGCCGCCGGCGACCAGTACCTGGTCGGTCCGGACAACGGGCTGCTGCTGCCGGCCGCGCGCCGCATGGGGCTACAGGGGGTCTGGCGCATCGAGAACGAACGCCACTTCCGCCATCCGGTTTCGCACACGTTCCACGGACGGGACGTTTTCGCCCCCGTGAGCGCCCACCTCTGCAACGGGACGGCGCCGGGCGAGGTCGGCCCACCCACCAAAGCCTGGGTCGAGCTGGACTTCGGGCGCGCGAACGTCGGCGGGCGGCGCGCCGCCGGCGAGGTCATCTGCTGCGACGCGTTCGGCACGATCGTGACCAACCTGACCGAGGCCGACCTGAGGAAGATCGCCCGCGTCGGCGACGAGCTCGACCTCACGCTGGGATCGCGCTGCGAGCGCCTGCGCTGGGTGAACACCTTCGGCGAGGCCGAGGGCGAGGAGCTCATCCTGGACGTGGGCAGCCACGGCTTCGTCGAGGTCGCGGTCAATCTGGGCAGTGCCAAGGCGCGTTTGGGCCCCAGCGCCCGTGCCCCGGTCGTGATCGAACCCGCCTGATGGCCGCGGGCCTCGAGCTGGACCTGACGGATCTGTTCGCGCGCCACCCGGACGCCCGCCGGATCCTGGAGCGGCTCGAGTTGCGTGGGCACACGGCGGTGCTGGTTGGCGGCGCGGTGCGCGATCTGCTCCGCAGCGCCTGGGCGAACGACCCCGACCTGCTCCCCGCCGAGGTCGACGTCGCCACGGATGCGACCCCCGATCAGGTTCGTGCGCTGTTTCCGGACTGGAGGACGGTCGAAGTCGGCAAAGCCTTCGGCGTCGTCGTGTTGCGCGCGCCGGGCGGGGCCGCCTACGAGGTCGCCACCTTCCGCCAAGAGGGCGACTACGACGGCCGCAGGCCCGGCACGGTCGAACTGGTGCGCTCGCTGGAGCGGGACGTGCGCCGGCGCGACTTCACGGTCAACGGGCTGGCGGCGCGCCTCGACGGGACCGTGCTCGACCACGTCGGCGGGGTCGCGGACCTGAAGCGCGGCCTTGTCCGCACGATCGGCGACCCGGACGCGCGCTTGCGCGAGGATTTCCTGCGGCTGCTGCGCGCCGTGCGCTTTGCTTGCGCGCTCCCGGCCGAGATCGAATCCGGAACGGCCGCGGCGATCCGGAGGCACGCCGGCGGGCTGCGCCGGATCTCGCGGGAGCGCGTCGGGCAGGAGCTGCTCAAGCTGCTGGGTACGGACCGGTCGCGCCGTGGGGTCGAGCTGCTCGACGCGTTTGGGCTGTTGGAGGCGTTCCTGCCCGAGCTCTCGGCGCTCCAGGGCGTGCCGCAGCCCGCGCGATATCACCCCGAGGGCGACGTCTGGGTCCACACGCTGCTGGCGCTGGATTGGGCTGACCGGCTGCGCCTGCCCCCCTTGAGCAAACTGGCCGTCCTGCTGCATGACGTCGGCAAACCCGCCGCGCTCGAGCGCAACGCCGGCGCGCACATGGGCGAACACGAGAAGATCGGCGCCGAGATGGTCCGACGAATCGCCCGTCGCCTGCGCTTGAGCGCCGCCGAGGCCCAAACGCTACAGTACACGACGCGCGAGCACCTTAGAATCGCCAAGCTGCCCGAGATGGGACCGGCCAAGCGGTTGCGCTTCCTCAGGTCGCAGGGGGACGCGGGCGCGTCGCTGGCGTCGCTGCCCGAGCGCTTCCCGCGCTACGCCGAGCTGCTGCGCGTCCTGCTCTGCGACGCCCAGGCCAGCGCGCATCGGGCGTCCGCCTGGCTGCCCGTGCTGGGCGCGACCGTGGGCGCGGCCTTGCAGGTCCGCGATCTGGAGGCGCTGGAAGCGGCGCAGAAGCTGCTGGACGGGCACGACGTGCTGGCGCTGGGGGTCGCGCCCGGCCCCGCCGTCGGCGCGATCCTCGAGTCGGTCTATGACCGGATCTTCGCGGGCGAGATCCGGGACCGCCCGACGGCGCTGGCGGCGGCCCGCCGCTTGGCGCGGCGGGCCGAAGCTTAGCCCGCTTTGGTGTCGGACTTGGCGTCGGGGTAGCGCGGGCGGGAGTGCATCATCGAGCGCAGCGTGCCCAGGAACGAGGCCTTGATCTTGCGCAGGTCGGCCAGCGTGAGCGGGCACTGGTCGAGCTGGCCGTCCTCCAGGCGTTCCTGCACGACGCGATCGACCACCTCGGCCATCTGCTCGGGGTCGTCCACGGTGCGCGAAATGGATTCCACCGCGTCGGTGAGCATCAATATCGCGGTTTCCTTGCTGCGTGGGCGCTGTCCCTCGTAGCGGTAGTCGCTCAGCGAGAGGTGCTTGCCCTCGCCGGGGTTCTTGAGCGCCTTGATGTAGAAGAAGCGCATCACGGTCGTGCCGTGGTGTTCGGCGATGAACTGCAACACGTCCTGCTTGAGCCCGTAGTTCTGTCCCATCTCGAGGCCGGCCTTGACGTGGTTGATGAGCACGAGCCGGCTCATGTTGGGGCTCAGGTGGTCGTGCGGGTTGTGGCCGTCGCGCTGGTTCTCGGCGAAGTGGTCCGGCGAGACGCTCTCCGAGGCCTTGCCGATGTCGTGGTAGAGTGCGCCCACCTGGGTCAGAAGCGCGTCGGCGCCGATGGCGCGCGCGGCGTCCGAGGCGAGCCGCGCCACGCTCAAGCTGTGCGAGTACGTCCCCGGCGCGCGGTCCTGGAGCCGCTCCAGCAAGGGGTGCGAGGTATTGAGCAGTTCGATCAGGCCCAGCGGGCTCGTGCGCTGCAGCATGTACTCGACCAGCGGGACCAAGCCCATGAGCAGCAGCGCGTTGACGGGGCCGCTCACGGTGGCGGCGGCGAAGCGCTGCCAGTACCAGTACCAGTTGGCCCAGTCCGCCCAGAGCGCCAGCGCCACCAGCCCCAACAGGTTCACCAGGCCGACCTCGAGGCCGATCAGGATGAGCTCGCGCGAGCGCTCCAGCCGGCGGGCGCGCAGGACCATAATCATCGCGCCGGCGAACAGCATGAGCGCGAGCCCGGCCTGGGGCGCGCTGAGCGCGACCAGCCCGGCCAGCGCCAGGTTGGCCACCAGCCCCATCTCGACGCCCAGGAACATGACCACCAGCCCCACGCTCAGGCTCACCGGGATCAGGTATGGCGAGAGTACGCCCAGCCCCTGCGCCACCAGCGCGTTGAACGCGATCAGGCCGGCTAGGAACCACTTCTCGCGCTGGCGGCCCAGCCACGGCGGGCGCCGTACCCAGACGTAGGCCGCCAGCCCTACGGCCAGCAGGCCGATCAGCAGGACGCGCGCGATCCACTGGGGCCAGGGGACGAGGCTGAGCCGCAGCCCCGGGTCGAGCTCGAGGGTGAACGCGAAGATCAGGTCCAGCACCAAGACGACGCCGGCCAGCAGCAGCAGGTCGCCCCGCGGCGGCAGGGGGACGCGCTGGCGCGAGGCGGCGCGCTGGGGTCTATCGCGCCTGTGCCTGCTCCGCGTTCTCATAGGCCTCGATGATCTCCCGGATGAGCCGGTTGCGCACGACGTCGGTCTTGTCCAAGTGGACGAACTCGATGCCCTTGATTCCGTTCAGGATCCGCTGGACGGTTTGCAGGCTGGAGGCGTGGCCCTGCAGGTCCACCTGGGTCACGTCCCCGGTGATGACGGCCTTGGCCTTGGCCCCCATGCGGGTCAGGAACATCTTCATCTGCGTTTCGGTCGTGTTCTGCGCCTCGTCCAGGATCATGAAGCTGTGGTTGAGCGTGCGCCCGCGCATGAACGCCAGCGGCGCCACCTCGATGCGGCGACTGGCCATGAGCCGGTGGACCTCGTCGTCGGGCATCATGTCGAAGATGGCGTCGTACAGGGGGCGCAGGTAGGGGTTGACCTTGGCCTCGAGGTCGCCGGGCAAAAAGCCCAGTTCCTCGCCGGCCTCGACCGCCGGGCGGGTGAGGACGATGCGGTGGACCTTGCCGCGCTTGAGCGCGGCCACGGCGATGGCCACCGCCAAATAGGTTTTCCCCGTGCCCGAGGGCCCGATCCCGAACACGACGTCGTTGTGCAGGATGGCCTCCAGGTAGCGCCGCTGGCCCACGGTCTTGGGTTTGATGGTCTCGCCCCAGCGGGTCTGCTGGATCGAGCCGCTCAGCACGCCGGTGAGGTCGTGCCCCTCGCGGGTCTGCTCGACCAAATAGCGCACGTCGTCCAGCGTGGGGACGTGTCCGTCGCGCCAGATCGCGCGCAACTGTGCAAACAGCCCGTAGACGCGCTCGACCTCCTCGGGCGCGCCAGAAATGCGCAGCACGGTCCCGCGCGCGGCCAGCTGGACGTCGAACTGCTCGCGGACGTACTTCAGGTGGTTGTTGAACTGGCCCAGCAGCCCCAGCGCCTCGTCGGCGCCCTGGAACTCGAACTGGCGCGTCGTGCCGGGGGTCCGGTTGTCCGGCCGGTCAACCGATTGGGTCCGATCCATCCATCCTCCTCATCGATCGGTGTCGGGCGTCTTGTCGCGCGCGTCCGCCCTACGGGGCGGCCTAAGCGTTCCGGTCGCGTCGGCAAACGGGTTTCGTGGGGGAACGGGGGTAAGCGGCAAGCAACGGAGTGCCAATGTGATCACGCTTCGGTCAGCATACCCCGGCCGGCGACGCTTGTCAAAACGCCGCGCCGCTCGATCTCGCTTAGCACCAGGCCGGTCGCCGTGCCGCTGATCAGCGCCAACACCCAGAGCACGGGCAGGTAGTAGAAGAGTGCCCCCTGCTGTACGAACGCCGCCCAGGCCAGGGCGAGCTGGGCCGTGTTGTGGACGAGCGCACCCACGACGCTCACCCCCACCAGGCTGAGCCCGGGTCGCAGCCAGCGCAGCGCCAGCGCGACCGCGACCGCGCTGGCCACCCCGCCCCCGAGGCTGAGGAAGAAGCCCACGCTCAGGAACGTCCCCGCGATCAGCCCGCCCAGGGCGCTACGCGTCACCGCCAGCCCCACGCCCGCCCACGGCCCCAGCAGCAGCATGGTCACGACGGTCATCAGGTTCGACAGGCCCAGCTTGACGCCGGGGAAGGGAAGCGGCGGGGGCAGCGCGCCCTCCAGCACGTGCAGCACCAGCGCCATCGCGAGCAACATCGCAAACGTTAGGGTGCGCTTGAGCGCGGGGTCGGCCGGGTGGGTCATTTGACCACGCTGTCGTAGGGCGGCGGGCCGGGGATCTGGATCACGACGCGGTTGGGCAGACAGACCAGCGACTGACCCGCGCGGCTGATCCAGCCCTGGCGCACGCAGAGCTGCTGCGGGCCGGGGTCGCTCACGACCCGGACCCTGCCGGCGGCCACCTCGATGACCGTCTCGCCCAGCGGGCCGCGCACGGCGAACTGGCGCCGCTCGCCCAGCGGCACCTCGGCGATCACCTCGTTCTCGACACGCACGACCGCCGCCTGGCCCGGCAGGCCGCCGGCGCGCAGCCAGGGCAAAAAGCCGACGCTGGCGGCCAGCACCGAAGCGATCAGGAGCCGGTCGCCCCAGGTGAGCCGGCGCCACAGGCTGCGAAGCGCGCCCGTCCAGCGGGCGGTTGGTCGGGTGTGCATCGGTGTCTATCCCCCTCCGCGCCCATTTTAGAACGCGAACCGGGCGGCGTCCAAGCCGTCCGAGGTCAGGACCTCGCCCGCGGGCGTGACCAGCACGGCCTCGATGCCGGTGAGGTCGTTGACCAGCGCGAGCCCGGCCTCCGGACCCAGGACGAACACCCCTGTCGAGAGCGCGTCGGCCTCGGTGGCCGTGGGCGCGATCACGGTGGCGCTGACCAGCGCGCGCGCCGGGCGGCCCGTTTCGGGGGCGAGCACGTGGTGGTAGCGCACGCCGTCTTGCTCGAAAAAGCGCTGGTAGTCGCCCGAGGTGGCCACGCCGCGGCCCGCGGCCAGCTCGACCGTGCCCAACACGCGCCCCGGCTCGCGCGGGTGCTGGATCGCCACCCGGAACGGGCGGTAGCGGGTCCAGAACAGGACCGACTCGGGCACGCCACCGAACACGCCCACGTTGCCCCCCGCGTTGACCAGCGCGCCCTCGACCCCGAAGCCGCCCAGCGTCTCGAGCGCGCGGTCCACGGCGTAGCCCTTGGCGATCCCACCCAGGTCGATCTGGGCCGCCTGGCTGTGGCGCGTGACCGCCCGCGCCCCGGGGGCGAGGGTGTAGCCGAGCGGTTGTGCCAGCAGCCCCCGGATCTCGCCCTCGGACGGCACGGTGCCGGACCCGTCCCAGTCCTGCACGAAGCCCCAGAGGTCGACGAGCGCCCCCAGGCTGGCGTCGAAGGCGCCGCGGGTGCGCTCGCGGTACCGTTGGGCGCGCTGTAACAGGTCGAACAGCTCCTCGGAGACGGGCACGGGCTCGCCCGGCGGGGCGCGGTTGAGCCGGCCCAGCTCGCCCTCGCCCGTGCGGCTGAAGCGTCCCTGGACGCGCGCGACTTCGTCGAAGGCGGCGTCCACGGCGCGTTCGAGCTCTTCGGCGTCGGGGCCGTAGGCCGTGATCTGGACGAAGGTCCCGAGCCAGATCTGCTCGCGGGAGACCTCGCGGTCGCGCAGCCAGGCCGTCAGGATCAGGCCCAGCGCGAACGTGCCCAGCAGGGCGAGCAGCGCCCCCCGCAGGCCGAACTGCCGCAGCGCGCCGCCCGCCGCCCTGTTCGGGGTGTTCAAGCTAGCCCATCCACCCCTGCGGCAGCGTGCGGTAGTCGGTCTCGCCGACGCGCAGGTCGGCCAGCTCGCGGAAGCGTTCGCCGTCGTAGCGCAGCCTCATACCTTGTCCCTTCACGGTCGCGGTTTGCGGCAGCTCGGCCCGCACCCGCTGACGCAAGGGGGGCGCGCCCCCCTTGCGCCGGAGCGCGTAGAGTATTTTTCAGGACGGATCGGGCCTCGTCAAGCGCGGCCGGAGGTCGATCCGGCAGTGATCCTTCCGGATGTGCGTCAGGTTCTTCAGGACCTCGCCCCCCCCGGTGAGGGGCGGCTTGCGCGCGAGCCCTTGACCGCGACGAGGCCGAGCGCTACCCTCGTCGGCGTGGGTACCCAAGCGACGCAGAGAGGGGAAGGATGAGCAACCGCTGGATCTGGGCTCTGGGCGTGTTGCTGGTGCTGGCCGCCGGGGCGGTGTTCATTTGGTTCCAGCCGCGCCCGAGCGCGGCGGGCAACGGCACGCGCGTGCTCGTGCTCGGCCTCGACGAGGTCGAGGGGCGCAGCCGCAGCGACATCATCATCGTGGCCCAGGCGAACGAGGACGGGGTCCAGCTCGTCTCGATCCCGCGCGACCTGCGGGTCAAGTTCCCGGACGGCCAACTGCGCAAGGTGAACGCGGCCTACTCGCTGGGCGGCGTCGCGCTGGCGCGCGAAGTCGTGGCCGGCTTCCTGGGCGTCGAGCTCCCCTACTACGCCGTGGTGGACTACGACGGCTTCGAGACCGTGGTCGATCTGTTGGGCGGGGTCGAGCTCGAGGTCGAAAAGCGCATGGTCTACGAGGACCAGGCCCAGGGGCTCGAGATCGACCTGGAGCCGGGGCTGCAGACGCTCGACGGCGCGCAGGCGCTCCAGTACGTGCGCTACCGCGATGAGACGGGCGACCTGGACCGCATCAACCGGCAGCAGAAGCTGCTGCGCGCGCTGCTGGCCAAGGAGTCGGTCCAGCTCGAGGCGCTGGGCACGGTGCGCTCGCTGTTGGAGATGGCCTTCCAGCACGTCGAGTCGACCAACCTGCTGCTCACCGACCTGCTGGGGATGGCCGGCCGCTTCCAGGGATTGGGTGCTGATCAGGTGTCGATGCACCAGCTGGGCGGCGAGCCGATCCAGGTCGCGGGCGTGAGCTACCTCGAGCCCAACGCCGTGCGGGCGGCCGCCACCGTGGAGCGCTACCTGCGCGGCCGGGAGGTCCTGTTGCGCAGCGACGTCACCGCGGTCGTGCTCAACGGCAACGGGGCCAGCGGGCTGGCCAGCCAGCTCCAGGCACGCCTGGAGGGGCGGGACTTCCGCGTGATCGAGGTCGGCAACGCCGAAAACTTCGAGTACCTGAACACGCTGGTGATCGCCAACGACGGGGGGGATACGGCGCGCGCCACCCTGGTGCACCAGGCGCTCGGCGGCGTGGGACGGATCGTACCCGCCGAGGAGGTCGCCGACCACCTGGAGGCGATCCGGGCCTGCGGGGGGCCGTGTCGGATCGATGACCCCGCCAACCTGGACCGGGCCGACGTGATCCTGATCGCCGGGCTCGACTATCCGACGGAAGAGTGATCATGGCAGGACAGAGCGCCCCAAACGGCGACCTTGACCCGCGCGACCGCGAGTTGCTCGAGCGCATCGTGGGCGCGATCGAGCGGGTCAAGGGCAGCGACACCGCGGTGTGGGACGTGCGCGGTTTCGTCGTGCCCACGAGCTTCATGGTGCTGACCACCGCGGAGGGCGTCAGGCAAATCCGGGCCATGGCCGACGCCATCCGGGACGCCGTCGAGGGCAAGCCGCTGTATCAGGAGGGAATCGACGGTCGGCAGTGGGCCGTGATGGACTACGGCCCCGTGATCGTCCACGTGCTCACCCCGGAGGCGCGCGCCTTCTACGACCTGGACGAGCTTTGGGGCGACAAACCGGTGGCGCTGGGCTGAGCCGCCGGTGGGCGTGAGCTGATGGCCGTTTTTCCCTTTCCAAACGGCGTCCTTGACAAGGGAAACCGGGGTTGGTATACTTCTGTCCGCCTCGGATCAGAGGCATCCGGATTTGGTCTTTGAAAAGTGAATAGAGTGTGCCGCAAGCGCAGTAAGGGCACGTGGTGGATGCCTTGGCAGATGGAGGCGATGAAGGGCGTGGTAGGCTGCGATAAGCCGCGGGGAGCCGCCGAACAGGCTTTG
The DNA here is from genome assembly GCA_964572855.1 of uncultured Thermotogae bacterium. Taxonomy (GTDB): domain Bacteria; phylum Bipolaricaulota; class Bipolaricaulia; order RBG-16-55-9; family JAJCYT01; genus CAZNGF01. Next base: position 44,783 of record CAZNGF010000001.1, read on the forward strand.
ATCCGTGGATGCCCGAATGGGAGCACCCGCACCGCTGAAGGCGGTGGATCCAGGGCCGAAAATCTCAAGTAAGCTCTGGAGGCCAACCCGGGGAAGTGAAGCATCTCAGTACCCGGAGGAAGAGAAATCAACCGAGATTCCCCTAGTAGCGGCGAGCGAACGGGGAAGAGCCCAAACCCGATGTGCGCCAAGAGTGCAGTCGTTGCTCATCGGGGGTTGTAGGACGGCCCGTAAGGTCCCTGCATGGACCTTGAGGAGTTACAAACGCATCCTTTAGTTGAACGGCCTGCAAAGTCACTGGAAAGGGCGACCGGAGAAGGTGAAAGTCCTGTAAGCGAAAAGGGATGCGCTCCTCGTGGCTGGACCTGAGTAGCGTCGGACACGAGAAATCCGGCGTGAAGCTGGGAGGACCACCTCCCAAGGCTAAATACTCCCATCTGACCGATAGTGAACTAGTACCGCGAGGGAAAGGTGACAAGAACCCCTGACGGGGAGTGAAATAGAACCTGAAACCACGTGCTTACAGACAGTGGAAGGGCCAAGGTCTTTTCGCTTCGGCGAATCGACCAGCCTGACCGCATGCCTTTTGCATTATGATCCTGCGAGTTATCGTATGTGGCAAGGTTAAGCCTCACTGGGGCGGAGCCATAGTGAAAGCGAGCCTGAATAGGGCGTGGAGTCACGTGCGATAGACCCGAAGCCGAGCGAACTAGCCATGGCCAGGTTGAAGCACATGTGATAGTGTGTGGAGGACCGCACCGGTGGACGCTGAAAAGTCCTCGGATGAGCTGTGGTTAGCAGTGAAAAGCTAGACGAGTCTCGGTGATAGCTGGTTCTCCCCGAAATATATTTGGGTATAGCCTCAGGCATCGAAGCAAGCGGGGGTAGAGCACTGGTTGAATGCGGGGCAACCCAATTTCAGTCAAACTTCGAATACCGTTTGTGAATTCCTGGGAGTCAGTCTATGGGGGATAATCTTCATGGACAAGAGGGAAACAGCCCGTAACCGCCAGCTAAGGTCCCCAAGTTTAGGCTAAGTGAAGAAGGATGTGCGATTGCTAAAACAGCTGGGAGGTTGGCTTAGAAGCAGCCACCCTTTAAAGAGTGCGTAATAGCCCACCAGTCTAGTGGTTGTGCGCCGAAGATGAAACGGGACTCAAGCCTAACGCCGAAGCTGCGGGCTCGGACCGCCTGCGGGCGGACCGAGCGGTAGGGGAGCATTCTGCAGTAGGATGAAGTCGGCCCGTGAGGGTCGATGGACGAGGCAGAAGTGAGAATGCAGGAATGAGTAGCGCGAGCTGAATGAGAAATTCGGCCACCGATTGCCCAAGGTTTCCTGGGGAAGGCTTATCCTCCCAGGGTTAGTCGGTCCTAAGCTGAATCCTTATCGGAGTAAGCGATGGACAACGGGTTAATATTCCCGTACCTCCGGTTGTGCGTTATCAGCAAAGGGGTGACGCTGTGGGCTGTACCGAGCGGGGTAACGGTTATCCCCGTGCAAGCGCCAAGGCGTCGGACGCCAGGAAAATCCAGCGTCCGGTTAAGTCGAGGCGTGATGCGGAGGACCTAAGGGTCCGAAGGAAGGTAAGTCTGGAGCCAAGAAAAACCTCTAGCGAGTGCATCCGGAGACCGTACCGCAAACCGACACAGGTAGGCAGGTAGAGGATACCAAGGTGGACGAGATAACCCCTGTTAAGGAACTCGGCAAGTTGGCCCCGTAACTTTGGAAGAAGGGGTGCCTCTTGCGAAAGAGGCCGCAGTGAATAGGCTCTGGCGACTGTTTATCAAAAACACAGGATCCTGCTAACTCGAAAGAGGACGTATAGGATCTGAAGCCTGGCCACTACCGGAAGGTCAAGGGGAGGTGTGCAAGCACCAAACTGAAGCCCCGGAGAAGGCCGGCCGTAACTATAACGGTGGTTTTTGCTGCCGAAAACGGCCGTTGCAAAATCTAGCCATATGCTGGGACGGCTCACGTATCCCGATGCTACCGAGGAGGTTACAATGCATGGGCGGAGCTAATCAGCAGGAAAGGCTATCCGAGCACGAAACCAAATGGTTCCTTGCGGGTTTCATCGAAGGCGAGGGAAGCCTGTGTGTCTCGATCAAGGCGCATCCCACCGCCAAGTTTGGGTACTATGTGGACCCGGAGTTCTTCATCTACCAACACAAGAGCGGGGTATCCGTTCTTAAGTTGGCCCAAGAGATCTTCGGGACCGGAAGCATTCATCCCAAGCAGGGCAACGAGGATGTGCTGGTCTACGCGATCACGAGTCGGCGTAGCTTGAGAGAGCGGGTCATCCCTTTCTTTGAAACCTACATGGTCTTGTCTGCAAAGCGCGATGTCTTTGAGAGATTCAGGGAGATCGTGATTGCCATGGAAGATCGCAAGGAGCATTTGACCCCTGATGGCTTGGCGCGCATCGTCGAGCAGGCGTATGCGATGAACCCGGCGAGTAAGGGGAAGCAACGCAAGCGTTCGTTGCAAGAAGTGACGGATAGAATCCTCAGAGGCCATACGCTAGACCTCTCCCTCGAAGCGGGAGAGTGAAGAGATGGTCCGATCTTTGCAGCGATGCAAAGCTAACACAAATGCCTAAGGTAGCGAAATTCCTTGTCGGGTAAGTTCCGACGCGCATGAATGGTATAACGACTGGAGCACTGTCTCAACAGGGGGCTCGGTGAAATTGAACTGCCGGTGCAAATGCCGGCAACCCGCGGTAGGACGAAAAGACCCCGTGGAGCTTTACTGGAGTTTGGCATTGGGGCTTGATGCATTTTGTGTAGGATAGGTGGGAGCCTTTGAAGCCGGGGCGCTAGTCTCGGTGGAGGCGTCCTTGAAATACCACCCTTTATGTATTGGGTCTCTAACCTAGCGTCGTGAAGAGCGGCGCGGGGACCGTGTTAAGCGGACAGTTTGACTGGGGCGGTCGCCTCCTAAAAAGTAACGGAGGCGCGCAAAGGTTCCCTCAGGCTGGTTAGCGATCAGCCATTGAGTGTAAGGGCATAAGGGAGCTTGACTGCGAGACCCACAAGTCGAGCAGGTGCGAAAGCAGGCCCTAGTGACCCTACGGCTTCTGTGTGGAAGGGCCGTGGATCATCGGATAAAAGTTACCCCGGGGATAACAGGCTAGTACCGCCCGAGAGTCCACATCGACGGCGGTGTTCGGCACCTCGATGTCGGCTCATCTCATCCTGGGGCTGGAGCAGGTCCCAAGGGTCCGTCTGTTCGCCGGTTAAAGAGGTACGTGAGCTGGGTTCAGACCGTCGCAAGACAGGTCGGTCCATATCCGCCGTGGGCGCAAGAAGCTTGAGAGGTTTTCTCCTCAGTACGAGAGGACCGGGAGGACCGGACCGCTGGTGTACCAGTTGTCCCGCCAGGGGCACCGCTGGGTAGCTATGTCCGGACAAGATAAGCGCTGAAGGCATCTAAGCGCGAAGCTTCCCTCGAGACAAGGCTTCTTAGACCCCTCCGAGACCAGGAGGTTGATAGGCCACAGGTGTACGCACGGTAACGTGTTCAGCCGAGTGGTACTAATGGTCTATTGCTTGCACTATGCACACTCTATTCACTTTTGAGGGACCAAGTCCCCCGACTTGAAATTCGGCCCGCCAGGGGCGGGTCCACGGACTTCAGGTGGCCATAGAGCAGGGGAAACACCCGTTCCCATCCCGAACACGGCAGTTAAGCCCTGCTTCGCCGATGGTACTAAGCTCGTAAGGGCTTGGAAGAGTAGGTTGCCGCCTGGAACCTCTTCAAAGGGGAAGAGCGTACGCTCTTCCCCTTTGGTTTTTCTCGCCTTGACGCGCTCCCCCGCGCCCCCGATAGTGGAACCGAGGAGGGCTCTATGCTGATCGACTGTCACGTGCATTTGAACCACTACGAGGACGAACACCGCCCGCCCAGCGAGGCGGCCGCCCAGCTGTTCGCCGAGATGGCCCAGGCCGGCGTAGACCACGCCGTCGTGCTCACCTCCTACGAGGTCACGCCCAACCGACCGCACGTCGACGAGGTGATCGAACTGGTGGGAGACGACCCGCGCATCACCATCGTCGAGGGGCTGCGCTGGAACGGCCCCGGCCAGCCGACCGACCTGTTCCGCATGGAGGAGCGCATCCGCGACGGGCTCGTGAAGGGCATCAAGCTCTACCCCGGTTACGATCGTTACGCCATCAACGACGCTTCGCTGGTCTCGGTGCTTAGAATCGCGTCTAAGTACGGGGTGCCCGTGATGATCCACACCGGCGACACCTACAGCCAGCGCGCCAAGGTGCGCCAGGCCCACCCGCTGCTGGTCGACGACGTCGCGGTCGACTTTCCCCAGGTGGACTTCGTGATCTGTCACCTGGGCAACCCTTGGTTCCAGGACACCGCCGAGGTCTTGTACAAGAACGACAACGTCTACGCCGACATCTCGGGGCTCACGCTGGGGGACTTCGACTACGAGTTCGAGCGCTACATGATGATGCGCGTCAGCGAGCTGATCACCTACATGGGCGACCCCGGTGAACAGCTCCTGTTCGGCACGGACTGGCCCATCGCCGGCATGAAGGCGTATCGGAAATTCTTCGACGGGTTCGAGCTCACCGGCGACCAGAAGGAGAACATCGCCTGGCGCACGGCCGCGCGGCTGTTCGACATCGACGTCGAAGCGCTGTACCCGGAGGCGAGCTGAGATGGACGGCACGCGCCGCGCGCACATCAAGCCCGGCGCCCGCGTCCTGATCGTCCTGAAACGCGACCAACCCAGCGGTGAACGCACCGAGGGCATCGTGAAGGAGGTTTTGACCAAGTCGCCCGTCCACCCGCACGGGATCAAGGTGCGGCTGCAGTCGGGCGAGGTGGGCCGCGTCAAGGAGATCCTGGAACCTGCCTGATCCCACTATCCCGAGGAGGCCACGTTGTACATCGCCATGAACCGCTTCAAAATCGCTCCCGGCCGCGAGCAGGACTTCGCGGCCATCTGGCACGAGCGCGAGTCGCACCTGGACGGGGTGCCGGGGTTCCAATCGTTCCACCTGTTGCGGGGCCCATCCCAGCAGGACCATACGCTGTTCGCCTCGCACACGGTGTGGGCATCCAAGGCGCACTTCGACGCCTGGACCGACTCCGAGGCATTCAAGCGCGCCCACGCCGGCGCGGGCGGCGCCAAGGACATCTACCTCGGCCCGCCGCAGTTCGAGGGGTTCGAAGTCGTGCTCTAACCCGGCCGCTGCGCTTTCAGGTCGGAAACCTGGGCAATCCGCTCGAAGTGCGCGTCCAGGTGATAGAGCACCGCTTCGGCCTCAAGTGCCGACGCAGCAACGATCAGGTCGGTTGCCGGCACGGTGACGCCGGTGCGTCTGAGATCGTAGCCCAAGCGTGCGGCGCGCTCGAACACGTCACGGGTCAATTCCAGCCAGTGAAACGCGTGAAAATCCGAGTCGAGCTGCCGGTACGCGCGTTCCGTGCCGGCAAAGGCCAACAGCTCGGTTTGCACGATCCCGTTGATCGCCACCTGATCCGCGGCGATGGCAGCGCCAATTGCCGCCTGCACCGCCGCCGCGCCGTCCGGCCGATAGTACTCGATCAGCGCCGAGCTGTCCGCCAGGATCATTCTTCGGCTCTCAGCGCTTCCAGCGTTGCCCGATCCAAATCCAGCTCAATCCGCCCGCGATGGGCGAGTGCCTCGTTCAGCCGCCGGCGCCGCAAGAAATCCTCCAAGGCCAAGCGAATGGCCTCCGCCTTGCTGGAGACACCCAGCGTTTCCTTCACTTCCTGCACCAACCGCTCGTCCACCGTGATCGTCATGCGACTCATGGCGCACCACCTCTTTACACCAATATACTACACCACCATACAGCACTATTCGAACGCCAAAGCCCTTTTGGTACCTTCTTCTAAACCCAGTGGCCACTCGACGGAATCACAGCGGTGTGAGAGAGCTGGCAAGGCTGCTGCGAGAAATCCGGGCGCACGTATAATGCCCCTGTGTCATTCGACGACTACGCCGAGCGGAACCGCAAGGCCTGGAACGAGGCCGCGGGTGTTCACCGGCGGCACCGCGACCTGCGCTCGTCCGTGCGGGACCCGGCGTTCAACGCCCTGGACACCGACACGCGCGCGCTGTTCGCCGGTATTGAGCTTTCGGACAAGCGGGTGGCGCAGCCCTGCTGCAACAACGGGCGCGAGCTGATCTCGCTCTGCCGCATGGGTGCCTCAAGCGGCGTCGGCTTCGACATCGCCGACGTCTGCGTCGCGGAGGCATGCGAGCTGGCGCGCCTGGCTCAGGCCCCTTGTGAGTTCGTGTGCTGTGACGTGCGCGCGATTCCCGAGGTGTATGACGACGCGTTCGACGTCGTCCTGTTCACGGTGGGCGCGCTCTGCTGGGTGTGCGAGCTGGACCGGTTGTTCGCGGTCGCCGCCCGGCTGTTGCGGGACGAGGGCTTACTGGTCGTCCACGAGCTGCACCCCTTCACCGACGTGATCGCCACGCCGGACGATCCTGGCTACGACCCCGACGACGCGCTCAAGGTCGTCTTCTCGTATTTCAAGATCGATCCGTGGGTCAGCAGCGCCGGGCTCGACTACCTTGGCGGTACGACCTACGACGCCCCCCCGTCCTACGCCTTCCCCCACACGCTTTCCGAGACGATTTCGGCGATCATCGACGCGGGCTTCGTCCTGCAGCACTTCGCCGAGTCCGCGCGCGACATCGCCAACAGCTTTGCACACCTGGAGCAGTTCGGAAAGCTGCCGCTTTCCTACTCGCTGATGGCGCGCAAGGCGGCATGATATTGCTACCCTGGCGTTGGTGGCCTGTGTCCCGTGTGTTATACTAAAAGTAGTAAGAAAGGTATAACCATAGCCGGATTCAGGCCGTCGTCGTGTGCGCGCTGACCTCGAACCTCCGCCGGGCCAACGCGCCCGGAAACGTCTTGTTGGAGGAAGGGGAGGCCAATCTTTCCCGCCCCAGCGTCGTCAACGTCTCACAGCTCTTCACGGTCGACAAGGACGATCTGGTAGGGAGAATCGGCACGCTTTCCAAAGAACGGGTGGTTGCCATCGCCGAAGGGATAGAACTCCTGATCACGCCGCGAGACCTGCGTTCGCAAGAACGGATCTAGCCGCTGTGCCCTGAAAACGCGTCAAGGAAGCGCCACATCTTACTCCAGCCAGGACGCGTAGGCCCGCAGCGCCTCCGGGAAACTGCGCCGCCCGAAGCCGAAGCGCACGAAACGGTCTTCCGCGCCCATAAACGCGGCGGGCAGCAGCATCAGCCCGGCCTGTTGGGCCAGGCGATGGCAGTACTCGGTCGCCGAGGGGACGTCGATCTCGGCCAGCGCGACCGAGCCCGCCTGAGGGGGGCGCCAGGCGAACTGATCCCGCTGGCGGGCGAAGAACGGCTCGGCCAGCGCTAGGTTGTCCCGGATGATCCCCCTGTTGCGCGCGACCAGCTTGGGTCCGGCCTTGAGCCCGGCCAGCGCGAGCTGCTCGGTGGGGCCCGGCGGGCAGATGGTGGTGTAGTGCTTCCAGTTGACCAGAGCCTCGCGCGTGGCCGGGTCCTTGACGACCAGCCAGCCCGCGCGCAGGCCCGGCAGACCATGCGCCTTGGACAGGCCGGCGAGCACGACGCTGCGCTCGTAGCGGTCCGCGGCCGAGGGCAGCGGGTCGTCGTCCAGCTCCAGGCCGCGGTACATCTCGTCGCAGAAGAGCCACAGGTCACGTTGGCGCGCGAAATCGACCATCGAGTCGAACTCTGCGGCCGTCGGCAGGAACCCCGTCGGGTTGTGCGGAAAATTCACCACGAGCAGCCGGGTCTTGCCCGTCACGGCCGCCTCCAGCGCGGCCCAATCGAGTGTCCAGCGCCCCTCCTCGGGGCGCAGCGGCCAGCGGCGGACCCGGTCGCAGACGTGCTCGGTCACGTTCAACAGCGCGTCGTAGGCCGGCGCCAGCACGACCGCCTGGTCGTCCGATTCGAGCAGCGTCCGCATGGTGAGATAAATCCCCTCGACCGGCGAGCCCAGCACGACGACCTCGTCGGGCGAGACGCTTGCGTACTCGGCCGCGATCGCCTCCCGCAGCGCGGGGTGGCCTTGCGACTCGGTGTAGCTCAGGCGCAGTCCGCCCAGCGCGTCCGGCGTCATCCCGGCAAGTTCCAGCAACTCCGACACGGTCACGCTCTCGCAGTCCGAAACCGAGAGCGGATGAGGCGTGGTGAACTCGTAGCGGGCATAGTACCGCTCGGTTTCAAACGGCGCGATTTGCACGTTTCCCTCCTCCGGTGCGCCCATTGTATAACGCGCTGCACGGCGTTCGACCTCGCGCCGGCGCAGGCCTATACTCGCCGCATGCAAGCGACGCGCGTGGAACGGCTGACCGGGAAACACGTTGAGCCTTATCTGGAGGAACTGGCGCACCTGCGCATCACGGTGTTCCGCGAGTTCCCCTACCTCTACGACGGGGACATGGCCTACGAGGCCGACTACCTGCGCACCTACAGCGTCTCGCCCGAGAGCCTGTTCGTGCTCGTCTTCGATGGCGAACACGTCGTGGGGGCCGCCACCGGCGTACCGATGGCCGACGAGACGGAAGAATTCCGCCAACCGTTCGCTGAGAAGGGATATGATCCTGACCGGATCTTCTACTTCGGCGAGTCCGTGCTGTTGAAACCGTATCGCGGCCGGGGGCTGGGCGTGCGCTTTTTCGCCGAGCGCGAGCGCTACGCCAGCGAGCTGGGCCGCTTCGACCACACCGCCTTCTGCGCGGTGCAACGCCCCGCCGACCACCCGAGCCGCCCGCCCGACTACGTCCCGCTGGACGCCTTCTGGCGCAAGCGCGGCTACGAGAAGACCGATCTAATCACGCACTACCCCTGGAAAGACCTGGGCCACGACGCAATGACCGAAAAGCCGATGGTGTTTTGGATCAAGCCATTACTTGACTACTGAAATTCGTGTTCAATCTACATCTGGCGTGAGCCAAGAATCTGGAATACCGGATTTATTTCGGATGATCACTACTTGCCCTAGTCTTCGTGCGCGTTGAATGCACTCTCTCTTCAGAGAGTTCATATCCTCACTTCGCTTTGTTGCTTTTTGATTTCCCTCTAGAAGATCCCTCCAGTACCTTTTCCCATCGTATTCTAGGAATCTGATCACAATATCATCCTTGCTAATCCCAGCAGATAACTTCTCCAAATCACCATCCAAAATAACAAGCCTGTCTTGGGCACCCAAGAAACGCTTCAGAATTTTCTCTTTGTTAATCATGATATAAATCCTTGCATAGCGATTTCAGCTTTGCAACCTCTCAATGTTCATGAGCACTTCGTTCCATTCTTGATAGATACATTCTAGACGCAGTTTAAGTTATTCATACTCAGGTAACAATAACACGCCCTATACTCCCCGCTAGGCTGCTGTTTGCTCCAGCTCAGAGGCGACTTGGTCCCAGGCGGCGTAGGCTTGGTTCAAGTCGGACTTGGCCGCTTCGTAGTCCGACGAGGTCGCGTTGATCCGTTCCAAGTCCTGCGCGTAGCTGGCCGCCTCCAAGTCCCGTTCCAGCTCGGCGATGCGCGCCTCCAGCGCCTGAATCCGCTCGGCCAGCTCGGCCTCGCGGCGGTGGAGCTTGGCGCGCTCGCGCTCTTGCAGGCGCTTGCGCTTGCCGGGGGTCATCTTCTTGTCCTTGGGCTTGGCCGCACGGTCCTGGGCGGATGCCGACGAAGCCGCGCGCACGCTCACTTCTTTCTTGCGCCGATAGAAGTCGTAGTCGCCCTTGTAGAGGTGCAGTTTCCCGTCGGCGTCCACCTCCCAGACTTGCGTGGCCAGCGTCTGGATGAAGGTGCGGTCGTGTGAGACGAACAGGATCGAGCCCTGAAAGCTTTTGAGCACCTGCTCCAGGATCTCGCGCGCCGGGATGTCCAGGTGGTTGGTGGGCTCGTCCAGCAACAGCAGGTTGCCGCCGAGCTGGGCCAGGCGCGCCAGCGCCACGCGGCTGCGCTCGCCGCCCGACAGCTCCTCCAGCTTTTTGAAGACCTCGTCGCCCGAGAACAGGAACTGGCCCAGCAGGTTGCGCGCCTTGGGGATGGTCCAGCCGGGCTGGTCGATGAGCGCGTCCACCAGCGTCCCATCGCGCTCGAAGTAGTCCCAGGTCGCCTGCGCGAAGTAGGCCAATTCCACCGCGTGGCCCCACTCGGCCGCGCCCTTGAGCGGATGGAGCTGACCCGCCAGCGTCTTGAGCAGCGTCGTCTTGCCGCTGCCGTTGGGGCCCACGAGCGCAACGCGCTCCCCGCGGTCCAGGATGGCGTGCTCGATCTCGAACAACTCAGTCGGCCCGCCGCCCGGCTCGCTCTTTGGGTAGCCCACGCTCACGCCCTGCAGGCGGAAGACGCGCTGGCCGCTGGGGCGCGTGAAGCCGATCTCGAAGGCGATGCGCTTGTCCTCGGGAGGGGGGGCGACCCGCTCAAGCTTTTCGAGCTGCTTGCGGCGCGACTGCGCCTGGCCCGTGGTCTTCTTGTCGACGATGTTGCGCCGGATGAAGTCCTCGGTCTTTTGGATGTAGGCCTGCTGGGCGTAGTACGCCTCCCACTGGTGTTCAATCTCCTCGTCCCGCTGGGCCACGAACGCCGCGTAGTTGCCCGTATAGACTTTGAGCCGGCCGTGGTCCACCGACCAAATGCGCTCGGCGGCGCGGTCGAGTAGGTGCCGGTCGTGCGAGGAGATCACGTAGGCGCGCTTCCAGCGGCCCAGAAAGCCCTCGAGCCACTCCAGCGCCGCGAAGTCGAGGTGGTTGGTGGGCTCGTCCAGCAGCAGCACGTCGGGCTCCTCCAGCAGGAGCTTGGCCAGCGAAGCCCGTGCGGCCTGGCCGCCGCTCAAGTGCGCCACGGGCATGCCCTTGTCTTCAGAGGCGAACCCGAGGCCGTCCAGCACGGCGTGCACGCGGCTCTCGACCTCGTAGCCGCCGCCGGTCTCGAAGGCGTGGCGCAGCTCGTCGTAGCGGTGCAGCAGCGCCGCGTCGCCGTCGGCCAGTTGGGACTCCAGCGCGCGTATCTCGGCCTCCATGTCCTTGAGCGAGGCGAACACGCTGCGCAGCTCGTCGAGCAGGCTGAGCTCGCCCTGCAGCTTGGCCTCCTGGGTCAGGTAGCCCACGCGGGCCGAGCCGATGACCTGCACGCGGCCCGCGTCCGGCTCGTCGCGCCCGGCCAGCAGGTTGAGCAGCGTCGTCTTGCCGCTGCCGTTGGGACCCACCAGGCCGATGCGGTCGCCCGCGCCGATCTGGAGCGAGACGCCCGCGAACACGGGGTCGGCGCCGTAGCGCTTGGCGAGCTCGTGGGCCATCAACAGCGACATGGTACGCCTCCTGCGCGGGAAGACAGCGGGGTCGGTTCAACCTCCCCCGCAGACGGACAACTCAAGTGTGCCAGGGCAGTTACGCCCCTTCGACGCCCAGGATCTTCATGGCCACCTTGGTCGTCCAGCGCGCGCCGATCTCCAGGCTCTCCAGGTCGACGCGCTCGTTGTCGTTGTGGAAAAGCGCCGTGCGCTCGGCCATGCTCATAGCCGTGGACAGCGGGCAGAAGCCGTAGGCCACCGCGCCGGCTTCGCGCACGAAGCGCGAGTCGGTGGCGCCGGTCATCATGAAGGGGGCCACGTCCGCTTCCGGCGCCTCCTCCCGAATCACCTGCCGGATCGCCTCGTACAGCGGCGTGTCCAGTTCGGACTCCGAGGGGCTGTGGTACTGCAGCTCCTCGATCGTGATCGACTGCCCCAGGTCGCGCGCCAGCGTGTAGAGCGCCTCGACGACCTCTTCTTTTTCCTGGCCGGGCACGAGCCGGCAGTCGAGCGTGAACTCGCACACGTCGGGGATGACGTTCTCCTTGGAGCCGGCGCGCACCGAGGTGGGCGAGATCGTCGTGTGCGTCAGGGCGCGGATGTGGTCGGCCTTGATGGGGAACCCGGCCAGCGCGTGGTCCAGGTCGGCCTCCTTGTACTCGGTCAGAATCTCCTCGGCGAGCCCCATGCCGGCCGGACCGAAGGCGCTGGTGAGCTGCTCGACCAGCGTCCGCACCGAGGGGCTGATCATCTTGGGGAACTGGAGGTGGATCACGCGGCGGATCAGGCGCGCTGCCTTGGCCAGCGCGTTGTCGGCGTGCGGGATCGAGCCGTGGCCAGAGGTGCCCTTGACCGTGACCTTGAGCCAGAGCAGGCCCTTTTCGGCGTTTTCCACGGTGTAGAAGGTCTTGTTCAGCACCTGGATGGGCATGCCGCCGCCCTCGTTGATAACGTAGTCGGCCTTGATCTTGTCCAGGTGCTCCTTGACGAGCCACTCGGCACCAAAAGCCGCGCCCTTCTCCTCGTCGGCGCAGGCCGCGTAGACGAGCTCGCCGCCGAAATCCAGCCCCAGGCGCTGGAACAGGAACACCGTCATGGCCTCGACGGCCGTCTGGTTCTTCATGTCCAGGGCGCCGCGGCCCCAGACGTAGCCCTGGTCGATCTTGCCGCTGAAGGGGGGATGCTTCCACTTGGAAGCGTCCGCCGCCGGCACGACGTCCGTGTGGTTGAACAGCAACAGCGTCGGCCCGGGACGCTTGCCCTTGAGGCGAGCGATGAACGTCCCGCGGCCCGGTTCCGACTCCAGGATCTCGCCACCGATGCCCTCGGCTGAAAAGCGCTTCTGTAGGTACTGGGCGGCCTCGGTTTCGTTGCCGGGGGGGTTGGTGGTGTCGATCCGGATCAGTTCGGAAAGCAGTTCGGCCGTTTCGTCGCGGACCTCGTTCCAGCGAACGGCGTCAAGCGTGTGCAATGGACTGCACCCCTTTCAAGCGGAGGTCCCTTCGGGGAAACGCAGAGAAGGGACAAAATTTTGTCCTCATCGTATCAAGCGCGGGGCGAGCGGGGCAAGTGATTTCGAAGGGAATGGGTTTCGGGCCCCGAAGGGCGGGCACCTGGGGCGGCCGGGAGGGAGCCGCCCCGGGTGACCCGAAAAGTCGGCGATGGGAGGCTAATTCAGCTGTTTGGACTTGGCGCCCCCGAACGCCTTGGCGCGCAATTGCTCCTCGTTGGGGACGGTCAGGAAGCGCCCCTTCTTGAGCAACCCTTGTTCGTAGAACTCGCCCAGCATCATGGTGACGTTGGTGCGCGTGGCCCCGATGAGGTCGGCCAGGTCCTGGTGGGTGAGCCGGCAGTCGAGCTGGATCCCCTCGGGGGTCTTGCGCCCGTGGAACTCGCACAGGTGGATCAGCACGCGTGCCAGGCGCGTGGGCAGGTCCTTGAAGGCCATGTCCTCGAGCTTGCGCTGGACGCTGCGGGAGCGCACGCCCATCAAGGCCAGGATCTCGAACATGAGCCTTGGATCGCGCCGCGCGTGTTCCAACAGGCGCTTGTTGTCCAGCGCGATGACCTCGGTTTCCTCGATGGCCTCGGTAAGCAACTCGCGCCGGTCCATGCGCGCCAGCGAGAGTTCTCCAAAGAGCTGCCCTTCCCCCAGGATGTCCAGGGCCAGCTTGCGGCCGGTTTCGTCCAGGTAGCTCATCTTGACGTGTCCCTTTTGCACCCAGTAGAGCGTGTCGTTGGGGTCGTCCAACCCGTAAATCAGATCCCCCCGTTTGAAATTCATCGCGATGCCACGGTTTTCCAATATCTGTCTGAACTGTGCCGTTAACCTCAACACATTGGCCTCCCTTGACCGACTTCCCATGTCGGTTTTTTCGATTCGCGTCCGCGGCGCTGGCCCCCTTTACACAATGCCCGCCGCGTGCGCGGATGATCGCTACTTACTTCATACACCGTTTGGGGCTTCTGTTGCTGTGATTGGAGTCACAGTGGGGCGAGAACGGCGCGCCTGCGCCCGTGGCCAGCCCGTCAGGGGTTTTGCCCGGTTCGGAAGGCGGTTTGCCCGTCTCTTGCGCGCCGTAGAGGTGCCCGTTAAGGTACGCCCATCCATGAATCGCAAACGGCGAAAGACAGCTGTCCGGGGCGCCAAACGGGGGACGGGGGAGCGGACGCTGGGCTGGATCATGCGCGCGCTGCTGGCGTTCTATCTGTTCGTCACGCCGTTGCTGCTCTACACTCGAAACACCGAATACGGCTACACCAAGGTCGTCTTCACCTTCGTGGTCGTGTCGCTGCTGCTGGCGCTCTGGGGCCTGCGCGGCTGGCTGCGCGGCGGCCTCTCGCTGCGCCTGCCGCCGCTGGCTTGGCCCGCGCTGGCGCTCTTGCTCGCCGGCGCGCTCTCGCTGTTCAACGCCACCAGCGCCGGCACGGGGCTGCAAAGCCTGGCGGTGCTGCTCTACTTCGCCTTTCTCTACCTTTTGATCGGCAACCTGGCCGAAGACCGGCGGACCGTGCTCCTGCTCCTGAGCATGGCCGCCCTGGCCGTGTTCGGGACGGGGCTGTACGGGATATTGCAGTACCACGGACTCCTCCCCGGCCGGACGGGATCGTTGGGGACGGGGGCCATGATCTCCAGTATGGGCAACCAGAACTACCTGGCCGGCTTCCTGAGCTACTTGCTGATTCCGGGCACGTGGCTGCTGATACAGGTCCGACGCTGGTGGTTGCGGGGGTTGGTTGCGATTTGTCTGGGGGTCGGGTTGTACGCCCTCGTCCTGACGAAGACGACGGGCGCCTTCCTTGGCTTGGGGGCCGCGCTCGCGTTTCTGCTGCTGGCTTGGCTGTTGCACGCGCTGCGTGGCGGGCGGTTCGCCTTGGTCGCGGCCGGCGCGGTCGCGGCCGGCTTGCTCGTGCTGGTCTACGTCCCGGTCGAGCCGCTCGTCGGTATGCGCGGCACCGATTGGGACGGGGTCGTGGTGGACGAGGGCCCGGCCCAGCGCACCGGCTTCCGCTACGGCGGGCGCCTGGTGGCCGGCGCCAGTGGAAACGGGCTGGAATTGAACGGCGAATCCGCTTACGTGACGCTCCCGGCGCAGTCGGCCCCTACGTTCGCCGCCGGGAGTTTTTCGGGCGCGCTCTGGGCCCGACTCGAAGACACAGGCGAAATCCAGACGCTGGTGGGACGGAATCGGCAGAGGTCGGGCTTCTTCCAAGGGTGGCGCCTGATCTATCGCGGGGACTCCAACGGCAAGCGAACCGACTTCACGATCGGCGACGGGGACAACCGCTTTGCCTTGCGACTTGAACGGGATATCGCCGACGGCCAATGGCACCACCTCGCCTGGCGCGTCGATCGCGCAAGCGACCAAGCGGCGCTCTTCCACAACGGCGAGCTGGTGGACCAGCGCGCCGTCACGTTCCAGAACGTGGACAGCGACCGCCCGCTTACGGTGGGGCGGCGTTCGCACTCCGCGCGCTGGTACCTCAAGGGGGCGCTGGATGAGGTGCGCCTCTGGGGGCGCGCCCTGTCCGACGAGGAGATCGACGCGCTTGCCAAGCGCGAAGCGCCCGCTTCGCTTTCGGACGGGCTCGCGCTGGCCTGGGGCTTCGACGCGGGGCCGCTGGCGCTTCAACTGGCCTACGTCCCCGCCCGCCTGGGCGATCTTTGGCAGCGCAACGCCGACCGCACGCGCGCCTGGGACTGGTGGGTGGGCTTCGAGATGGCCAAGGCGCGGCCGTTGCTGGGCGTGGGCCTGGGCAACTACAAGGTCGACTTCCTGGACTACAAGGGCGACTTCCTGCAAACCGAGCGCGGGGCCGCGTACGACTTCTACATCCGCCGCGCCGCCCAGGCGCACAACGACTACGTCCAGGCCGTCGCGGAGATGGGGTTGCTGGGGCTTGCAGCCGTGTTGTTCCTGCTGGGGACGCTCCTCTGGAGCGCCCGGCGCGGCCTGCGCCAGGAGGGCGGCGCCCGCTGGGCTCATGCCGCCATGCTGGCCGGCGTCGTCGCCTATCTGGCCCACGCGCTGGTGAGCTTCCCGGCGCACCTGCCGGCCTCCTCGCTGGCGCTCGTGCTCCTGCTGGGGCTGGCCCATTCCCGCGCGCTTTACCCGGACGTCCGCGCGCTCGTCCTGTGCGGATGGGCCCTGCGCGCGACCGTCGTCGTGGTCGTCGTCCTGGGCGTTTCCGTGAGCGCGCTGGCGCTGCGCGACTGGCAGGCCAACCTCCACCTGGACCGGGGGAACGCCCTCATGCAGCGCGGGCTGCACAACCTGGCGCGCAACGAATACGAGCGCAGCCTGGCGCTGGACTTCCAGCCGGCCGAGGTGCTCTACCGGCTCGGCGACCTCAACCGCACGCTGGGCAACCCCGAGGCCGCCGCCCGCTACTTCGAGCGCTCGCTGGGGAGTTTCGTGGTCGAGGAGACGTTCCTGTTTCTGACCGCGCTCGAACTCCAAAACGAAAACTTCGACGCCGCGCGCGCCCACGTGCGCCGGCTGCTTCGGATGCAGCCCAACCCCGAGACGCTGCGCGAGGCCGAGAACCTGCGCGGCGTGATCGAGGTGCGCGCCGGGAACGTCGAGGAGGGGATCGCTGTGCTAACCCCGCTGCTCGAGCGCTACCCGGACTTCGAAAAGCTCTACCTCTCGCTGGGCGAGGCCATGATTGCCCGGTACGAGTCGTCCGGCGACGCCGAGCACCGCCGGCGCGCGCTGGACTACTACCGCGAGGGCATGGCCGTGGTCGAGCGCAAGCTGGAACGGCTGCAGGCCCGCTGGGCGGATATCGAGGAGCGGGTCGGCCGCGGCGAGGCCGTCTCCGGCCAGGAGGGCAACTCGGTGCGCAACTCGATCGACTACCTCAACCAGGTGCGTGACGAGATCGAGAAGGTGCTGGACCAACTCCAGCCCTAGCGCTTCATCCCCAGCGCCAATTGAAGCGCTCCCCCGCGGGGCTTAGAATGTGCGCGGAGGCACTTGAATGCTAGATTTTTTCAGGCACACCGTCGAACGCGTCCTGGGCCAGTCCCCGGAACAAAAGGTCAAGAAACTCAACAAACCGTTGGAGGCCGTCAACGCCCTGGCTGACGAGGCCAAGGCGCTCAGCGACGAGGAGCTGCAGGCCAAGACGGGCGAGTTTCGCGGCCGGCTGGCCCAGGGCGAGGTGCTGGACGACCTGCTGCCCGAGGCGTTCGCCGTCGTGCGCGAGGTGGCCGAACGCACCGTGGGACTGCGCCCCTACGATGTCCAGGTCATGGGCGGGGTCGTGCTGCACCAGCGCCGCATCGCCGAGATGAAGACGGGCGAGGGCAAGACGTTGGTGGCCACGCTGCCGGCCTACCTGAACGCGTTGGCCGGCAAGGTCCACGTGATCACGGTCAACGACTACCTGGCCAAGCGCGACCGCGAGTGGATGGGGCCGGTGTACGAGTTTTTGGGGATTTCGGTCGGGTTGATCCAGGAGGGCATGGAGACGCACGAGCGCAAGGCCGCCTACGGCTGCGACATCGTCTTTGGCACCAACACCCAGTTCGGCTTCGACTACCTGCGCGACAACCTGGTGTATTCCCAAGAGCAAAAGGTTCAAGGGCCCCTGGATTACGCCATTGTGGACGAGATCGACAACATCCTGATCGACGAGGCCCGCACGCCCTTGATCATCTCGGGCTCGACCGAGCAGACCGCCCAGCTCTACAAGCAGTTCGCCCGGCTCGCCCCGCGCTTCCAGGCCGAGCAGGACTTCGAGGTCGAGGAGAAGGCCAAGCGCGTCACGCTCACCGAGGACGGCATCGCCAAGCTCGAACAACTCCTCAAGGTCGACAACGTCTACGCGCCGGAGCACATCGAACTGCTGCACCACATCGAGCTGGCGTTGCGCGCGCGTTTGTTCTACCACAAGGACCAGGAGTACATCGTCAAGGACGGGCGTGTGACCATCGTGGACGAGTTCACGGGCCGGCTCATGCCCGACCGGCGCTGGAGCGACGGGCTGCACCAGGCGGTCGAGGCCAAGGAGGGCCTGGAGATCCGCCGCGAGAACCAGACGCTGGCCACCATCACGCTGCAGCATTTCTTCGGCCTCTACGACGGGCTCAGCGGCATGACCGGCACGGCCGCCACCGAGGAAGAGGAGTTCGACGAGATCTACAAGCTCGACGTCGTGATCATCCCCACGCACAAGCCCATGGTCCGGCGGGACCTGCCGGACAAGATGTTCCGCACCGAAAAGGCCAAGTTCGAGGCGCTGGCCGACGAGGTCGAGCGGCTCCACGGCGAGGGCCGACCCGTGCTGGTGGGTACGAACTCGATCGAGAAGAGCGAGCGCCTGAGCGGGATGCTCAAGCGACGCGGGCTCGAACACGAGGTGCTGAACGCCAAGCACCACGAGCGCGAGGCCGAGATCATCATGGACGCAGGGCTCCCGGGCGCGGTCACGGTGGCCACCAACATGGCCGGGCGCGGCGTGGACATCAAGCTGGGCGAGGGCGTGGCCGAGCTGGGGGGGCTGGCCATCCTGGGCGTGCAGCGCCACGAGAGCCGGCGCATCGACGACCAGCTGCGCGGCCGCTCGGGCCGCCAGGGCGACCCCGGCTCGTCGCAGTTTTTCATCTCGCTGGAGGAAGAGCTCATCCGCCTGTTCGGCGGCGACCGCCTGGGCAACATCATGGACCGCTTCGGCATGCAGGAGGGCGACTCCATCGAGCACCCCATGCTGAGCCGCGCCGTGCGCAACGCCCAGAAGAAGGTCGAGGCGCGCAACTTCGACATCCGCAAGAACCTGCTCAAATACGACCAGGTGATGGCCAAGCAGCGCGACGCCATCTACGAGCTGCGCGATCGCTTCCTGGTCGACAACGAGGCCGACGCCAAAGACCTGATCGAATACTTGGAGGAGCTGCTGCGCGACGAGGCCGCCGCCTGGGTCGAGTCCGTCTGCGCCTCCGACGACGCGGCCGAGTGGGACCTGGACGGCCTGCAGCGCGAGCTCGACACCTACCAGAACGCGGAGCTCAAGCTCGATCGCGAGGCCGAGCCCGACGCGCTGCGCGAGCAGGTCGAGGCCTTCCTGCTCGAGAACCTGCACAAACAGGTCGAAAACCTGGGGCAGCACTTCCCCGTGCTGGGCCGGCTCACGGTGCTGCGCATCCTGGACGAGCGCTGGCGCCTGCACCTCTACGCGCTCGACGACCTGCGCGAGGGCATCGGCTGGCGCTCGTATTCGGGGCGCGACCCGCTGTATGAGTTCACCAAGGAGTCGTTCTCGATGTTCCAGGAGATGCTGCTGGGCGTCCAGAAGCAGGTGACCCAGGTGTTGGTCAAGCCCAAGCTCCAGGTGCAGGAGGCGCCGGCCATGCAGGACCAGACCCAGGAACAGCTCAAGTTCGTCCACGAGGAAGCCAGCTCGGTCGGGGGCGACGGGGCCGGCAAGAAGCGGGAACCGGTGCGCGCCGCACTCGACGTCGGGCGCAACGACCCCTGCCCCTGCGGCTCGGGCAAGAAGTTCAAGCACTGCCACATGGGCCGCGAGGCCGAACTCAAAGACCAGAAATAGATCAATCGAGCTTCAGCACGCGGAGCTCCTGCGGGTTTTTGGCGCCCTGCAGCAACTCGAAGCGGATGACCCCGTTGATGGACACAACGTTTCGCTCCAAAGATGCCTTCAAGTGGGCCTTGAGGCGTTCGTAGCCTATGCGCTGAAAACTCGCGATCCACGCCGACGTGTCCACAAGAATGAGCTCAGCGGACGCGGATTTAGCGTTCATCCCGGACGCGCTCTAACTCGGCCAAGTCCATGCCGTGTTCGTAGTGGCCGATCATGTCGTGCAACTCCTGACGCCGCTTGAGCTTGACGTACGCCTCCAAGGCGGTGTGAATCGCCCGTTTCTTGGTACGGCTACCGCTCAGCTTCATGACCAGCTCGACCAGTTCCTCATCGAGCTCGAGCGTGGTGTGCACAAAAACCACCTCTCATTATGCATTATGTTGATAGTAATTCTTGTGCTTGTCAAGGCTGGCACACGCAGGGGCGCGAGTTCATAACAACCGGGAGCTGTTCTGACCCCGCCGGCCAGGCGACTCAGGGATAGAGCCGGTGGATCTGGCGCGGGAACGGGATGCACTCGCGCAGGTGGGCCACGCCTGTGATCCAGGCCACGGTGCGCTCGATCCCGAGGCCGAAGCCCGCGTGCGGCACCGAGCCGTAGCGGCGCAGGTCCAGGAACCACTCGTAGGGCGCCTTGGGCAGGCCGTGCGCCTCGATCTTGCGTTCGAGCACTTCCAAACTGACCGCGCGCGCGCTGCCCCCGATGAGCTCGCCGTAGCCCTCAGGCGCGATCAGATCCGCGTTCAGGACCCGCTCGGGGTTGTCGGGGTCGGGCTCCATGTAGAACGGCTTCATGTCGGCCGGGAACTTTTCGATGAACACGGGCCGGCCGAAGTGATGGCCCAGCGCCTCCTCGTGCGGCGCGCCGAAGTCGTCGCCCGCACTCATCTTGAGTCCATGTTCGCTGGCGATTTGCTCGGCCTCGGCTGGGGTGAGCTCGGGCGGCGCGGCCTCGTCGCCCCCCTCGCTCTCGCTGGTGCGCTCCTCGTCGTCGGCCTGGCCGCGGCGCTGCGCCCACTTGGCGGCCATGAAGCGCACGAGCGCGTCCGTGTTCAGCAGGTCGATCGCCTCGTCGTAGCTCACGCGCGCGAAGGGCTCGTCCACGACGCGCTCCAGCGCGGCGCGCTCGCGGCCCAGCGCGTCGAGCTCGGGGGCCTTGTGCTCCAGGGCGCGTGCGATCACGTACTTGACCAGTTCCTCCTGCAGCGCCAGGTTGTCGTCGTGCCCGTAGTAGGCCATCTCGCCTTCGGCCATCCAGAACTCGGTCAGGTGTTTGCGCGTCTTGGAGAGCTCGGCGCGGAAGGCCGGGCCGATCCAGTAGACGCGCCCCAGCGCCATGGCCGTGGCCTCCAAGTAGAGCTGGCCGCTCTGCGACAGGTAGGCCTTGCGCTCGAAGTAGGGGGTCTCGAACAGCGTGGTCGTGCCCTCGACCGAGATCGGGGTCAACAGCGGCGCCTCGGTGGCCACGAAGCCCTTTTGGTGGAAGAAGTCGCGGATGGCCTGCATCACCTCGTGGCGCACGCGCAGCAGCGGGACCTGCTTGGCCGAGCGGATCCACAGGTGGCGGTGGTCCATCAAAAAGCCCGCCCCGTGCGGCTTGGGCGAGATGGGGTATTCGTGGGCGACGTGGACGGGTTCGACCTCTTCAAGCTCGAGCTCGTAGCCGCTGGGCGCGCGCGCGTCGGCCTTCACCGTGCCGCGCACGATGAGCGAGGACTCCTGCGTGAGCCCTTTGGCCGCCTCGAAGGCCGCCTCGTTGCCTTTGGTCACGACGCCCTGGATGATCCCGGTCCCGTCCCGCACGAGGAGAAAGGCGATCTTGCCGCTCTCGCGCTTGCGATACAGCCAGCCGCGCAGCTCGACGCGCCGGCCCTCGTGGGCCCCAATGTCGACGATGTAGGTCTGTTCCATTGCGCTCCTCCGCCCGTGCGCCCGAGATTTCGACGCGGCCCATGGTAATCCTCCCCGCGGGTTTTACAAGCCGGCAGGCCTGCTCGGGGTGGCGATTCGGCAAGCCGATTGGGAGGGGGAAGCGTCCGTGCGTTTCCAGGCCGCTCCCCGTCACAATGCATCCCAGGGGCTTGACTTGGGAAGCAAGTTAGGCTATGTTTGCTTCATCTCATCTCATCTCATCTCATCTCATCTCAAGTTCGGTAGTTGCGGTCCTTGAGGGAGCGAAAGGAGCGGCATGCACGGGCTCGAGCGTCGGGTCGTGTGCGGGTTGGCGTTGCTGTTGGCGCTGGGGGCGTTGGCGGGGTGCGCGCAGTTCTCGGGGTGGTTCCGGGACGCGCCCGAGGGGGTGGCGGCCTCGTTCGAGGGGAGCTACGCCTGGGAGATGCTGGGGGTCGAGCGGGGCAAGCAGCCCCAGGCCTGCGGCGCGGCGCTGGGGGCCCAGGCGGCCAAGGCCAAGGCGCAGGAGCTGCTGAGCCGGATGCGCGAGGCCCAGCAGTTGCAGGCGCTGCTGGGGGCGCGGGGCAAGCCGCTCAAGCTGGGCAAGGCGGCGGCCTGCCGGGTCAAGCGCGACCAGCCGAAGCGCGGACGCGGGGTGGCCTTGCAGGACGGCGGCCCAACCGGCGAGGAGGAGATCGGCACGCTGGTCGAAATCCCGGCCGGCAGCGACGCGGCGCTCTACCTGGCCGAGGTGTATGATGAGGGCGAAAGCTGGGCCTCGATCAAGGAGGTCGACCCCGAGGGCGAGCGCCTGGTGCAAATCGAGACGCTCGTGCCCGAGGACTACGATCTGGAGCCGGAAGGGGAGCTGAGCGTGGGCGAGGTGCCTTGGTTCCTGCCGGGCGAGACGGGCAGCGGCGAGTTGATCGCCGAGGTGCTGGAGGGGCTGGCCGAGGCGGGGCCGGAAGGGTGGGTGTTCCGGCCGGCGGCGCTGGCCGAAGCCGATCCGGCGTACCTGGCGTTTGCGCAGGAGGCCAGCGACCCGGAGCTGGACTGGAGCCAGGCGGACGCGATCGTCGACGAGGAGAGCGAGGAGTTGGTGTTGTTCGTGCCGTCGGCGGGGGCGGTGGCCGCGGGCGAGGCGTTGTGGGGCTCGCGGTTGAGCTTCCTGGACGACGGCCATTCGCTAGCGGTGCGGGCGCCGGTGCGGCGCGTGACCCGGCCCGCGACCAACACGCAGCGCTGGACGGTGCAGCGCAACACGACCACGCAACGCCCGACAATCCGCAGCACGATCCGGACGCGCCACCTGCCCCAGCCGTTTGGGTTGTGTCCCTACCAGCACTACGGCCGCCTGTCACGGGCCAAGAAAGCGCTCTGCAACACGTGGGAACAGAGGCATCAGCCCAAGGTCAACCGGGTCAAGTTCAAGTCGGCGAAGAAGAACGTGCGGGAGACGAGCCAAAAGACCGTGCAAACGTTGAATGCCAACGCCAGCGTGATCGGCTTGAGCGGCAAGAACGCCAACCTCGTGTTGGCCGGCTTCAAGGACGTCTCACAGGAGCGGATCGACAAGTTCTATCAGGAAGCGGCCCGCGCGGCGGCGTCAGGGGCCAACCAGACCAACGGCCTGCTGAGGTTCCCCTTCATCGCGGACAACGATCGGTTGCCGGATGACCGGCTCTCGCCGCCGGAAGACACAATTTCGACAGCGGTCAATGCGACGTGCTCGTTTGCCAGTGACTTGATTGGCCAAATTACACGTGTAGGGGAAAATACGATTGATGCTATCTGCTTCATTCTGGGCGAGATGAACGGTTGGCGAGAAGTCCAATCTGTGCAAGAACAAGCAGACTTACGTGAAGGAATAAATAGAATCGCAAGTCAAGCTTTTGGTGTAGAGGTGTTTACATTAGGCGATATAGAGAAACGCATTTTAGGGATAGAAAATGCAGGTCTTTCTTCAGATGAAAGGCAACAGGTCAACAGCTTCCTCGGTCAATTGGAACAACTGTTACAGCAACAGATGGGAACAGAATCCCTGGAGGCAAGCAAAGTATTGGCTACAGCGCTGTTTGGGTTGAGACAAGCATTTCGTGCTTCTCATACTGAAGCTGATGCAATCGGGAACGGTCAGCTCTTCGTCAAAAGCATGATCGACGAGATGGGCCCAGAGCTGTTCTTGATGATTCACTTCATGCAACAAGCAACTTCAGAACTGACTTGGAATATCAATGCCGACTGGGAGCGCCATATCCCTGTGCAGGACTTCGCTACGTTGGGGAAGTTCCTCGACATGCTCAAGAGCAAAGACATCATCAACACGGACAACGCCGTCAAGCTGATCACATTTGTGGGCGTCTTCTCCCAGCTCGCGCTGGAGAACGGCATGACGTTTGAGGTGAAGGAAGCGCTGGCCCGCGCGGGTTTCCTGGCCGAACTGGCCGTGGAAGCCCAAGTCGCAGGTTACAATACCGCGCAACAATTTGAGGTGCTCACCGAGATCGGAGGAGAGTCGGTCGATTTCAAGTTTCAGTCTTTAAAGCTGAGAATAGAAGACAAGACAACGTTTATCACGGGTATCGTGGTGCCTTTCTTGAAAGACGGGGTCGCAGTCAAGGGGTTGATTGAGAGGATCAAGAAAGTAGACAAGGCGCTTGAAGGCAGCGCAGGGAACGCTCCCCAATTGATCGTCGTGGTCGTCCAACAAGCCAGCGAGGCCAATGTGAACGAGTTGTGCGCGGACGTGCGTTCCGGGCGTACGTTTGCGTTCGTGGTGGTCATCGTCAACGGGCGCGTGGCCCTGAACGGGACGTGTCACAGCATCGACAGCTCGGTCAATGACAAGCTGCTGGGTTCTGGGCGTGATGGGGGCGATGTAGCCCAAGGGGTCTGTGACCTGGAGGTCACGCTCTGCGGAGGCGAAACGGACACGTCTTCATCCGGCGGTGGGGGAGCCAGCGCACCGCCGGTGATCGTGAGCCTGCCCCTGCCGCCCGAGGTGCTGTGTCCGGGAGGCGGCGCGTGCTTGACCCCGGAAGGGAAGAGGCTGTGGCTGGGTGACTGAGACGGCGCTGCTCTGCGCGCGGGAAGGAGCGCTCTGGCCAGCGGGCCGGGGCGCTTCGCTCACGGCGTGCTAAGGAAACCAACATGAACAGGCCAGGGCAACAGCAGTGGGTGTTCATTGTGATCTTGGTGATATTGGCGTTGTGGATGTTGAATGACATAACTGTTTGGCAGGGAAGACAGCAGGTTAGAGATCAGTCAGATCTGCGTGACGCATTATTTAGAATTGCAAGTGCAGCACTTGCTGTTGCAGATATCACTAGAGAAGATATTGAGGAGCGGTATTTAGGAGAAGCTAGGTGGGTTTCCTCAGATGAAAGGCATCAGTTAAATAGTTTCCTTATTCAATTGGAGCAATTGCTTCAGCAGGAGTCGACAACCAAAAACCTAGAGGCAAGCCAGGTATTGTCTGGCACCTTGTTGGGGTTAGGCCAGGCATTTCGTGCTTCTCATGCTGAAGCTGATGCGATTGTAAACGGTCAACTCTTCGTTGAGAATTTACTCGACCCCATGGGCCCGGGGCTGTTCCTGATGCTGCACTTCATGCAGCAAGCGACCTCGCAACTCGCTTGGAATACCAACAGCACCGACTGGGAAAGCTACATTCCCGTACAAGACTTCGCCGCGCTGGGGACGTTCCTCAACATGCTCAGGAACGAGACCACGATCAACACGGACAACGCCGTCGCGCTCCTCTCGCAGGTGGGCCGCTTGTCCCAGCGCGCGCTGGGAGAGGGACCCACGCCTCAGATCAAGCAAGCGCTGGCCCGTGCGGGCTTTCTGACCGAACTGGCTGTCGAGGCCCAAGCCGCGGGTCTGAGGACCAGCTGGGACTTTGCGGTCTTGGGCGAGATCGAAGGCGAGCCGCTCGACTTCACGCTCCGCTCGCGCCGCTTGGTCGCGGGCGACGAGCCCACGCCCGTCGCAGGGCTGGTGCAGCCCGCCCTGGTCGATGAGGCCGGGGCCCAGGCGCTGTGGGCACGGATCAACGCAACGGACAACGCCCTCCGCTCCAAGCGCGCGGCCGACCTGCTGGCCGTGCTGGTGGCGCAGGCCGGGGAGGCGTCGCTCGCGGCGCTGTGCGCGGACGTGCGAGCCCAGCGGACACACGCCTTCGTGGTCGTCGTGGCCAACGGGCGCACGGCCTGCCACAGCGCCCAAAGCACGGCGGATGCCAAGCTGCTGGGCGCCGGGCGCGCCCGAGCCGAGCTGGCCCAGCAGGTCTGCGACCTGGAAGTCACGCTCTGTGGGAATGAAAGAACCGTTGGTCGTTGAGATCGATTGCACGCTGATGTCGCGGTATTATCACGGAGTTAGGGCTGTTGGCGCATAGGAGATGTTGTGAAATCTCGGAATTGAGCATGGTGCCCAGTGGTGCTGTCCTGGATCAATTGGTCACGGTAGGGGGCTTGGTTGCACAGCGAAGCGAGACGGATTCTTGTCGTCAACACCGGCGGCACGATCATGATGGTGCGCGACGGCGACGATCCCAGCTCGCCCTGGCGGCCCGGGGACTACGCGCGCGTGACGCGGGACTACCCGGCGCTCTCCGCGCTTCCGTTCGAGCTCACCTTCCACAGCTTCGACCCGCTGATCGACTCCTCGGACATGACCGAGGCCGGCTGGCGCGAGATCGCGGGGGTGATCGGGCGGCACTACGACCGGGTCGACGGCGTCGTCGTGCTGCACGGCACGGACACGATGTGCTACACGGCCGCGGCGCTCTCGTTCCTGCTCGAAAACCTGGGCAAACCCGTCGTGCTGACGGGCGCGCAGCTCCCCCTGATCGTCCCGCGCAGCGACGGGCTGCAGAACTTCGTGACCGCGCTCTGCATCGCGGCCGGTCTCGACGTGAGCGACGGGGGCGCGCTGCCCCCCCTGCCCGAGGTCTGCATCTACTTCGGCGGCAAGCTGCTGCGGGGCAACCGGGCGCGCAAGCTGAGCGCGAGCGCCTACGCGGGCTTCGAGTCGCCCAACTTCCCGCCGCTGGGCGCGGTGGGCAAGCGCATCGAGCTCGACGCAAAACGCATACGCCCGCTGCCTGACGGGCCGTTTCGCGCCGGCTCGGCGCTCGACACGCGCGTGATGACCCTGGACCTGTTCCCCGGTTTCGACCCGGATTGGTTTCAAACCCTGGTCACGCACGAGGCCGCCGACGGCCCCGGCGCGCGCGGGCTCGTGCTCAAGACGTTCGGGGCCGGCAACGCGCCCACGAGCCGGCGCTTCCTGGACGCGCTGGCATCGGTCCGCGAGCGCGGGATTCCGGTCGTCAACGTGTCGCAGTGCCCGCAAGGAGCAGTCGAGCTCGGGGCCTACCAGGCCAGCGTCGGGATGCTGGAGGCGGGCGTCATCAGCGGGCTCGACCTGACCCCCGAGGCCGCGCTCTGCAAGCTCATGTGGCTGCTGGGCCGGGGGCTCGATCGGGAAGCGATCGCACGAGAAATGGGGCGCTCCCAGCGCGGCGAAGGGGGCGCGCCCCCCGACTGACTTAAGCGCTTGAGCCGATGACCTCGATCATCGCCCCGTGCACGCGGCCGTTGGAGGCCACGATCTCGCCGCGGCCCAGGTCCGGTTTGTGGCCGGCGAAGTCGCTCACGCGCCCGCGGGCCTCTTCGACCGCAAGCGCGCCGGCGGCCACGTCCCAGGGTTGCAGGTTGAACTCCCAGAAGCCGTCCAAGCGCCCGGCCGCCAGCCAGCACAGATCGAGCGCGGCCGCGCCGTTGCGGCGGATCCCCTGCGCTTGATGCGCGAAGCGCCCGAACAGCTCCAAGGCGCGCGCCATGCGCTCGCGTTGATACGGGAACCCCGTGGCCAACAGGCTTTCGGACAACGTTCCGATCGCCGACACGCCGATCGGCTTCCCGTTGAGCGTCGCGCCGCCGCCGCGGGCGGCCACGAACGTCTCGCCCAGGACCGGCGCCTGCACGACGCCCAGGATCGGCTCGCCGTCGCGCTCGAGCGCGATCGAGACGCAGAAGAACGGGTTGGCGTGCGCGAAGTTGGTCGTGCCGTCCAGCGGGTCGACTACCCAGCGGTAGGGTGAGTCGCTGCGGCGGTCCACGCCCTCCTCGGACAACACGGCGTGCTCGGGGAAGCGCGCCGCCAGCACGTCCAACACGGCCTCCTGCGCGCGGCCGTCGTACTCGGTCAGCAGATCCGTGGCGCTGCTCTTGGTGCGGACGGCGCCGGCCCGGCCGAAGCCGCTCAAGAGCACCTCGCCGGCGCGCGCTGCGGCGTCCAGCGCCGCTTGTCTCAGAGCGTCCAGGTCCACGCGCGCATCGCCTCCAGCAGCTTCGGGTCGGTGCGGTTCAGGCTCAGCGGCGTGACCGTGACCCAGCCCGCGTGGAGCCGGGCGTAGTCGCCGCCGTCGTCGTGGTCGTCCAAAATCTTTTTGTGCTCCTTGATCAGCACGCGGCGCCCGTTTTCGGAAGGCCCCCACTCGAAGTGCGGCAGATAGCGCTGCATGGCCTGGGTGCCGCTCCAGATCCCGCGCACGCGCTCGGGCGGCAGCGCGGGCAGGTTGACGTTGAGGCACGTCCCCGGCGGCAGCTCCTGCGCGAGCACCTGGTCCAGCACGAGCGCGCTCAGGCGCGCCGCCTCCTCCAGGTCCGGCGCCTCCCCGTCGAGCAACTGCAGCGAGAACGCGATCCCGCGGTGCCCCTGCAGCGCCCCCTCGCAGGCCGCCCCGATCGTGCCGGAGTAGAACGCGTCCACCCCCACGTTGGCGCCCAGGTTGATGCCCGAAACGACCCAGTCCACCTCGCCTTCCAGGAAGAGCGCGACCTTGACGCAGTCCACCGGCGTGCCCGCGACCGCGTAGGCGGGTTGCCGCTGGAACAGCTCGACCTGGCGGAAGGCGACGGGGCCCCGGTGCGTGAAGGCGTGGCTCGAGCCGCTGCGCTCGGCGTCCGGCGCGGCCACGACCAGCGCGCCGCGGGAGGCCAGCACCCGCGCCAGCGCGCGCAGGCCGGCGGAGTCGATCCCGTCGTCGTTGGACAACAAAAAACGCGTGCTCATGTGCCTCACTCCGTGTCGTCTGGGGAATGGGAGAGCGGGTCAGCGTCCCAACAAGAGCCGATTATACAGGGATTGGGGCAGATTCGCCTCCCGCACGGCCGGGGCCGCGCGCTCGACGTCGTATTCGAGCCGGTGAAAGGTGACGGTCTCCTCGCTCCCGGTTCGCTCGTACACCGCGAACGCCAGGCGCCAATCGCCGTCGCGCGGCTGGCCCACGCTGCCGGGGTTGAGCAGGTAGCGCGCGTCGGGTTCCAGCGCCAGCGTCTGGCAGCCGGGCACCCCGCCGCCGTCCACGTCGTTGTCCCGTTCGACGAAGACGGTGGGCACGTGCGAGTGCCCGAACCAGCAGAGCCGCTGCTCGACGTGGCGGAAGCTGAGGTAGGCCGTGCGGCGGTCGGTGACGTATTCCCAGAGGGGATCGCGCGGGCTGCCGTGCGTGACGAACATGTCGCGATGGGCGGTCTGTGGCGGGCAGCCTTTGAGGAACTCCAGGGACGCGTCGGACAGCTGCGCGCGCGTCCAGCGGGCGGCCGCCGCGGCCGTGCCGTTGAAGCGTGCCAGCTCGATCTCGCCGACGACCGCCGCGTCGTGGTTCCCCTGCAGGCACAGCTCGCAGCGCGCACGCACGCGCGCGACGCACTCGTCCGGCCACGGGCCGTAGCCCACCACGTCACCGCAACAGAGGACGGCCTCGACCCCCTGTTCGTCGAGCGCCGCCAGCGCCGCCTCGAGCGCCGGGAGGTTGCCGTGCACGTCGGAGATGAGGCCGAGCTTCATGCCAACCGGTCCAGCACGGCTGCAAGCGCCTCACTGTGGCGTGCCTCGAGCGAGCGGGCCAGCTCGGCGCGCTTGGCGCGGTAGTCCGCCGAGAACGCCTCGTCCCGAATCGAACCCAGGTTGATGTCGACGTTGAGCAGGGCCGCCTGCGCCGCGGCGTGGGCCAGGTGGACCGCCGCGGCCGCGTCGCTGGCCGCGTTGCGGTTGCCCTCTGCGATGGCTCCCGCGGCGAGGGTCAGCACCCCGAGCGCCGCCCGCGCGGTCTCGTAGGGCACCTCGGTGGCGTCCCGCAGGGCCGCTTGTACGCGTTCGGCGCGCGCGCTTTTCTGCTCCTCGGTGTCCTTTGGGAGCCGGAAGGCGTCCATCACGGCGTCGAAGGCCGCCACGTCGCGCTCGACGCCGTCCAGCAGCTCGGCGCGCAAGGCCTCGGCGCGCTCCAGGCGCTCGGCCATGGCCTCCCGCACGCGCTCGTAGCCCTTCTTGTCCAACGTCAGGCGCGCCACCATCGCCACCAGCGCCGCGGCCATGGCGCCGGTGACACCTGCCGCGCCGCCGCCGCCCGGCGTGGCCGTGCCGGCCGCCAGGGAGTCCAGCACCTCGGACAGCGCCTGATCGCGTAAGGAAGGTTCAGGCATCGCGCTTCCAGTACACGCGCGCGAAGCGCGAACCGTCGGCGTACTTGATCTCCAGGTCGCCCGAGTGCGCGTTGTGGACGGCCTTCCCGATCCGCTGCGCCAGGTGGACGTTGGTGGTGGCGATCTCGACCTCGCCGTCGCCGCGCTCGACCCACATCACGCGCTGCAGCGGCCGGTCGGCGCGCGCCTGCTGCTCCTGGTTCTTGACGACGTTGAGGATCTCGCTCAGCTTGTGCTTGTCGCGCAGGTAGCCGCCGCTCAGGAACACGAGCCCGCCCGGCTCGCCGTCCGAGATGCGCCGACAGGCGGGGCAGCGTTCACGGTGGGGATCGCCCGCCGGGGGCGTGTCGGGGTCGGCCTGGCTCCAGCGCCCCTTGTGGTAGACGAGCGCGCAATTCGTACAGATGGTGGGTTCGGGATACTTCCGCTTCTCGTGGTACGGGCTCTTGGAGTCGTCGCCCAGGTTGCCCTGCCGCAAGTCCCCTCGCATGGAATCACCTCGATCAGGGATCACCCCTCAGGGTACTCCCCCCGGTAAACGATGTCAAAATCGCTCTATAACGTCCTTTTAGCATATCGGGCGGCCGCGCCGGACATGACGGCCGCCGTTGTTTCGTTTCGACCGGTCTGGTACCTTGATCCGGGGTGAAAACTTATGCATCCACGCTGGAGATTCGACCGACCCACCAACGGCTTCAACCTGATGCCCTCGTATGCCTCTGGAACCCCCGAACGGGAGAAACTGCTGGAGGCGCTCGAGGCGCGCAAACACAAGACCGACACCGTCCCCCTGATCATCGACGGGGAGGAAGTCGAAACCGAGAACACCTTCGACGTTGTCTGCCCGCACGACCACGGCCGCGTGCTGGCCAAGGCGCACCTGGCCGGCGAGGCCGAGCTCGAGCGCGCGATCGAGGCGGCCCTGGCCGCGCACGAGGCTTGGGCCACCATGGACGGCTACCAGCGCGCGGCCGTGTTCCACCGCGCCACCGACCTGCTGGAAGGACCCAGGCGTTACGACACCGTGGCCACCATCATGCTGAACCAGTCCAAGACGCCGTATGAAGCCGAGATCGACCTGATCGAGCTGATCGATTTTCTGCGCTTCAACGCCTACTACATGCAGACGCTCTACGAGGACCAGCCCAACCAGGCCCCAGGCGAGTTCAACCGGCTCGACTGGCGCCCGCTAGAGGGCTTCGTGCTGGCCGTGCCGCCGTTCAACTTCTTCGCCATCGGCGGCAATTTGCCCACCGCGCCGGCCATCGTGGGCAACGTGGCGCTCTGGAAGCCCGCGCGCTCGGTGACGCTGGCCAACTACCTCATCATGCGGGCGTTGCTGGACGCCGGGCTGCCCGCGGGCGTGATCAACTTCGTGCCGTTTTCGAGCCGCGACGCCAATGCGGCGCTCGACCACCCCATGCTGGCCGGTTTGCACTTCACGGGCAGCTACGAGACGCTGGTCGAGATCTGGCAGCGCGTGGGCCAAAACCTGACGCGCTACAAGAACTTCCCTAGAATCGTGGGCGAGACCGGCGGCAAGGACTTCATCGTGGCGCACCCCTCGGCCGACGCCGAGGAAGTGGCCAACAACGCCGTGCGCGGCGCCTTCGAGTACCAGGGCCAGAAGTGTTCGGCCTGCTCGCGCCTGTTCGTGCCCGAGAGCCTCTGGCCGCGGGTCAAGGACGGGATGCTGCGGCGCTTGCAGGAGATCAAGGTCGGCCCCACCGAGGAGCTGGACACGTTCGTGGGCGCGATCATCACCGAGGACGCTTACCGGAAGATCGTCGCCTACCTCGAGCACGCCAAGTCGCAACCCGACGAGTACGAGTTCCTCTTCGGCGGCGAGTACGACGATTCGAAGGGCTGGTTCGTCACCCCCACCGTTATCGTGAGCCAAAAGCCCGACAACAAGCTCATGTGCGAGGAGATCTTCGGCCCCGTGTTGAGCGTCTACGTCTACCCCGACGCCGAGTTCGAGCGCACGCTGGAGGTGTGCGACGCTTCAGCGCCGTTTGCGCTCACGGGCGCGATCTTCGCCAAGGACCGCGCCGCGGTCGCGCTGGCCGAGCGCAAATTGCGCTACGCGGCCGGCAACTTCTACATCAACGACAAGCCCACGGGATCGATCGTGGGGCGCCAGCCCTTTGGCGGCGCGCGCCACTCGGGCACCAACGACAAGGCCGGCTCCTGGGTCAACCTGGCCCGCTGGCTCAGCCCGCGCGCCATCAAGGAAACCCTGGTCCCGCCGCGCGAGTGGCAGCGGCCCTACATGGAGTAAAACGCAACCGTCCCCGTCCCCTTGGGTTTGACTCCTGGGGGACGGGGGAACTTAGCTTTGACACTCTTGAGGCGCTTCTTTCACGCTCAAGGTGTCCCCGTGATCGTGATCGTCACGATCGCCGTGGCGGTGGCGCCGTCGGCGTCCTGGATCATGTAACTGAAGCTGTCCGTGGCCGTCTCGCCCTCGGCTAGGCCCGTGAACTGACCGTTCGGATCGTAGCTGAACGATCCGTCGGCGTTGACCGTCGCCTGACCCGTGGTGCCCGAGGTGTCGCTGCCAATGACGATCAGATCGTCGCCGTCGGGATCGTTGTCGTTTGTCAGCACGTTGCCACTGAGGGGACTGTCCTCGTCCGTGCTTCCGCTGTCGTTGGACGCTATCGGTGCCGGGTTGGTCAGCGTCCAGGTGAACGACGCGCCCACCGTACCGCCGTTGCCGTCGTTGGCCGTGACGGTCACCGAGTACGGGCTGTTCTGCGAGGTGCTGCTATCGATCGTCCCGCCGATGACGCCCGTGGCCGCATCGATGCTCAAGCCGGTCGGCAGCCCCGTCGCCGTGAAGCTGAGCGTATCCGAGCTGTCGACGTCGCTGAAGTTGCCGGAGACGTCCAGGTTGACGGAGTCACCGTCCATATTGGTCTGATCCGAGATGGCGGAGGACGTGGGCGCGTCGTTGGCGCCGGTGATCGTGATCGTCACGGTGGCGGTGTCCATCGCGCCGTCGGCGTCCTGCACGGTGTAGCCGAAGCTGTCCGTCGCCGACTCGCCCATGGCCAGGTCCTCGAACTGCCCGTTCGGGTCGTAAGTGAACGTGCCGTCGCCGTTGTCGGTCACCGTCCCCGGCGTGCTCGAGTCGTCGAAGGAGCTGACGCTGAGCGTGTCGCCGTCAGGGTCCGTGTCGTTGTCGAGCACGTTGGCCGTGGTGATCGCCGTGTCCTCGTCCGTGCTCGCGCTGTCGCCGGACGCGGTCGGGGTCGGGTTGGTCACCGTCCAGGCGAAGCTTTCCGAGGCACTGCCGCCGTTGCCGTCGTCGGCCGTGACGGTCACCGAGTAGGGACTGTTCTGCGAGGCGCTTGCATCCAACGTCCCGCTGATGACGCCGGTATTGGCGTCGATGCTGAGGCCGGTGGGCAGGCCGGTCGCGCTGAAGCTGAGGCTGTCGCCGCTGTCGACGTCGCTGAAGTTGCCGGAGACATCGAGATTGACCGACTCGCCGTCCGCGCTCGACTGATCCGAGATGGCCGTCGAGGTCGGGTCGTCGTTGACCGGGTTGACGGTGATGGTGAACGTCTGCTGGGCGGACGTGTCCGAGCCGCCGTTGGCCGTGCCGCCGTCGTCGCTCAGCGAGACCGTCACCGTTGCGCTGCCGTTGGCGTCCGGTGCCGGCGTGTACGCCAGCGTGCCGGAGGCGTCGATGGCCGGCTGCGTGCTGAACAACGCGTTGTTGTCGACGCTCACGTTGAACGCCAGCGACTGACCGGACTCGTTCGACGGGCCCGCGCTGATGTCGGTGGCCCAACCGCTGACGGATTGGGCGCCGGCGTCCTCGTCCACGGTCTGATCGGCTCCTGCCGTGAAGCTCGGCGCGTCGTTGACCGGGTCGACGGTGATGCTGACCGTCTCGCTGACGGAGCCGCCGAAGCCATCCTCGACTGTGTAGCTGAAGCTGTCGCCCCCGTTGAAGTCGGCGGGCGGATCGTACGTGAAGCTTCCATCGGGGTTGATTGTGATCGATCCGCCCTGGGCGCTCGTCGCGTCGCTGGCGCTTGGGTTGACGCTCAGGTCGTCGCCGTCGGCGTCGCTGTCGTTGCTCAGCACGCCGGAGGCGGCATCCACGCTGAGGGCGGTGTCTTCGTCGGCGCTGTAGCTGTCGGCGCTCGTGGACGGGTCGCGGTTGGTGTCGTTGACCGTGATCTGGAAGCCTTCCGAATCGTTGAGCGAGCCGTCGTCGCAGCGGATGAGCGGGTCGGGGAACGTTTCGGAACTGTCCGGGTGGCTCACCACCGTGAACGCCGGCGTGTACGTCACCGTGCCCGTACCGTCGCCGTCCGCGGTGAAGCTGGCGCCGCTCGGCAGGTTGGCCGCCGAGACGGTCAGGTTCGAGCTCGGCGTGTCGACGTCGGTGCAGGCCACGTCGACCGTCAGCTCCGCGTCTTCCGCGATCGTCCGGTCCGCAATCGCCTGGATCGTCGGCTCGTCGTTGACCGCCGTGACGCTGAGCGACACCGTCGCCGTGTCCGTGCCGCCGAGGCCGTCGTCGACCTGGAACTGGAAGCTGTCGTTGCCGTTGAAGTCGGCATCGGGCTCGTAGGTCGCCGTGCAGTCCGGATTGACCGTGGCCGTGCCGTTGCTGGCGCCGCTGGCGAGGCTGCACGTCAGCGGGTCGCCGTCGGGATCGCTGCCGTTGAGCGTCAGGTCGACCTGGCCGTCCTCGTCGAGGTCGGCGCTGATATCAAACGCCGTCGGCTGGCGGTTGTTGACCGTGATCGTCACGGACGCCTCGGCACAGAGCACCGAGCCGTTGGAGCCGTCGTCGCAGACCTCGTAGTCGAACGTCTCGTCGCCGACGAAGCCGTCGTCGGAGGTGTAGCTGAGCACGCAGTCATTGTAAGTAGCGGTGCCGTTGCTCGGCGCGCTCGTGCCCGTGCTGCAGGTCAGCGCCTCCCCTTCCCAGTCGAGGTCGACGTCGTCCACGGGCAAGTTCACCTGGACCTCGACCTCCTGGAACGTCGAAACCTGCCCAGCCGGGACATTGTCGGCGGTCGGCGCGTCGTTGACGGGATTGACCGGGATGGTCACCGTCGCCGTGTCGGTCTCGCCGTGGCCGTCGTCGACGCCGAACGTGAACGAGTCGTCCCCGTTGAAGTTCTCATCCGGCAGATAGGTGCAGGTCTGGTCGACGTCGATGTTGGAACAGTCCAGCGTTCCGTTGGAGACGCCGCTCGCCAGGCTGTAAGTGAGCGAGTCGCCGTCGATGTCGTCGCCACTCACGGCGATCGTCAGCGCGGTGGACGTGTCCTCGTCGATGGCGCTCGTCGTCTGGGCGTCGGCGGTGGGCGCGTCGTTGACGGGGGCGATCTCGAACGTGTAGGTGCCCGTATCGGTCCCGCCGAAGCCGTCGTCGACCTCGAACTGGAACGAGTCGGTGCCGTTGAAGTT
>CAZNGF010000001.1:80128-88417 GCA_964572855.1 uncultured Thermotogae bacterium
CGGCGCCTGGCGGTCCTCGTTCATGTCGATTGTCGTGTCGTTGGCCGTCGGGTTCCGATTGATGTCCTGCACCGTCAGGTCGAACGGCTCATTCGAGGTCGAGTTGGTGTCCGAGCACGTCATCGTCACGTCGTCAAAGACCGTCTCGGTGTTCGGGTGCTCCACGACGCCGAAGTCCGGCGTGTACGTCAGGCGGCCCGTCCCGTCGCCCAGGTCGGTGAAGATGGCGTTCTCCGGGGGCAGGTCCGAGGCCGTAAGCCGGAGATCCGTGGCGGGGGAGTCGACGTCGGTGCAGGTGACGTCGAGGAGGAATTCGGCGTTCTCTTGCGTCGTTTGGTTGGGAATCGCGTCGATCGCCGGCGGGTCGTCCACGGGGGCGACGTCGACCGTCACCGTGGCCGTGTCACAGCGTTGATTCGTCGCGTCGTCGTCACAAACCTGATAGGTGAAGCTGTCGCTGCCGTTGAAATTGAGAGCCGGGCTGTAGGTGATGGTACCGTCCCCATTGACGGCGGTCGTCCCGTTGCTCGGGCCGCTCACGACCGTGGGCGGCCCGATGGCGTCGCCGTCCGGCTCGCTGTCGTTGGCGCGCACGTCCACCGTGACGTCGGTGTCCTCGTCGGTGGTGGCCGTATCGTCGACCGCGTCGGGCGGGCGGTTCACCACGTTGATCGTCACCGTGGCCATGGCGCAGTTCTGAGGGCTGTCGTCGTCGCAGGCCTCGAACTGGAAGTTGTCCTGACCGACGAAGTCGGCGCTCGGCGTATACGTGCAGTTGGGGATGCCGCTGCAATCAAGCGTCCCGTCGCTGACGTCGGAGACGATCAAGTAACTGACCGGATCGCCGTTCGGATCCGTGGTGGTGATGTCGACACCGATAGATGTGTTCTTGGGCGTTGTGACCGTCTGATCCTGGGTGTCGGGAACCTGCTCGTTTGCCTCCACGTCGAGCGTCACGCTCGCCGTGGCGCTGCCGCCGAAGCCGTCGACGATCGTGTAGTCGAAGCTGTCGGTGCCGGTGAAATTGCTCGGCGGATCGTAGCTGAACGAGCCGTCGGCATTGACAGTGACTGAGCCACCTTGGGCGCTCGTCGCGTCGAAGGCCGACACTTCCAGCGAGTCGCCGTCCGCGTCCGAGTCGTTGTTCTGAATGACGCCATCGGCGGCGCTGACGCTCAATTGGGTGTCCTGGGCGGCGTCGTAGCTGTCGTTGCGGGCATCGGGAGGCCGGTTGACGTCGTTGACGGTGATATCGAGGAGGTCCTCGTCCGTGGACGTCCCGTCGTCGCAGACGATCCGCACGTCGCTGAAGAGCGTCGAGGGGGCTGGCGGCGTGGCCGGATGCGCCACCACGCCGAAGCCCGGGCTGTAACTGAGGGTCCCCGTGCCGTCGCCGTTGTCGGTGAACGCGGCGCCGCTCGGCGCATTGGGAGCCGACAGCGCGAAGCTGTCGCGGTCGGGATCGGTGCAGGTGACCGTGGTGCTGACGGTCCCGTTCTCGTCGACGCTGACGGCGTTGTCGGGGTCGTCCCAGACGACCGTCGGCGGGTCGTCCACAGCGGCCACGTCGACGGTGACGAGCGCGTCGTTGCTCAGGCCATCCGGATCGGTGACGCGGAAGGCGAACTCGTCGGTGCCGTTGGCATCGGCGTTCGGCGTGTAGGTCGCCTCGCAGGTCGCGCTGTCGATGCTGACCGTGCCGCGGCTCGGCTGCGGGGTGATCTGGGCGCAGGTCAGATCGGCGGTGGCGTCGTCCACGTCGTCCACGAGCAATGGGAACGTGAACGGGGTGTCCTCGTCCGTCGTCTGTGAGTCGTCTGTGGCCGTGGGCGGGTCGTTGATCGGGTTGACGGAGATGATGTTGGCCGTGGCCGTGTCGCTGGCGCCGTGGGCGTCGGTGACGCGATAGTCGAAGCTGTCGTCGCCGTTGAAGTCCGCGTTCGGGACGTAGGTGCAGTCGGGCTGCGTCGAGAGGTCGGGGCAGTTGAGCGTGCCGTTCGAGGGCGGTGTGATGATCTCATACGTAAGCGGGTCGTTGTTGTCGTCCTCGGCCGAGAGCGCAAAGGGCAGCTCGGTGTCCTCCTCGGTCTCGGTCGTGATGCGGATCGCTTCCGGTGCGATGTTGAAGATGTCGAACTCGACCGTGCCGCTGTCACAGGCGTTGGCGCTATCGCAGACCTCATACGTGACCGAATCGAGGCCGACGAAGCCGGCATCGGGCGTGTAGCCGTAGGTCGGCGAGCAGTCGGTCGAGCTGCTCGGATCGAGCGTTCCATTGCTCGGCCCGGAGGTCACGGTACACGTCAGCGAGTCACCCTCCCATTGAAGATCCGGGTCGCTCACGGGCAGGTCGAACGTGATCTCTTGCGGGTTGGTGTGGTTTTCCGGCTCGCTGAAGCTGAGGTTCCCCGCGCTCGGTCCGTCATTCGTAGGCGTAACCTCGACGGTCACCGTTGAGCTGGCCGTGTTCCCGTTGGTGTCCTGAATGGTGTAGGTGAACGTGTCGGTACCGCTGAAGTTGGTATCGGGATCGTAGGTGCAGTTGGTTGACGTGCAGCTGACGCTGCCGTTGGAGCCCTGCGTGAAGCCGATGATCTCGATGGGATCACCATCCGGGTCGCTGTCGTTGGCTAGCACGTCGATGTCCACCGAGGTGTCCTCGCTGGTGGTGGTGTTGTCGCTGCCGACGGCGGTGGTATTGTCGGCGCTCGCCTGGGGCGGGTCCTCCTGGGGGAGGATCGTCAGGTTGACCGTCCCGGTGGTCTGCTTGCCGAAGCCGTCGTCGACCACGAACGTGAACGAGTCGGGGCCGTTGTAGTCGGCGTCGGGCGTGTAGGTGCAGTTGGGCAGCGTGCTACAGTTGAGCGTGCCGTTGGCCGGGCCCGTGCCAATGGCGAACGTCAAGGCGTCGCCGTCGACGTCGCTGCCGGACAGCTGCAACGACGTTGAGCCGTCCTCCAACAGCGTTAGACTCTGGCCGTTGGCGCTGGGAGCGCGGTCGGTGTCCTTGACGGTGATGGTGAAGTCGTCGCTGTCGCCCGCGTTGGCCGTGTCTCGGCACGTGGTCATGACGCCCGTGAAGTCGACGGGCACGGCCGGCGGCGAGTCGGGGTGATCCACGATGGAGAACCCCGGCGAGTAGGTGAACGTTCCTGTGCCGTCGCCGTTGTCGACGAAGCTGACCCCGCTCGGCAGGTTGCTCGCGCTCAGGCGGAGCGCGTCGCCGTCGACGTCGGTGCAGGCCACGTTGAAGCTGAGCGTGTTCCCTTCGAAAACTTCCTGATCGGGGATCGGCGTCATGCTCGGCGGGTCGTTGATCGCGTTGACGGTAACGCTCACGGTCGCCGTGGTGCACTCCACCGGCGTCGGCGTGCCGTCGTCGCAGACCTCGTAGATGAAGCTGTCGCTGCCGTCGAAATTGAGGTTCGGATCGTACTGAATCGAGCCGTCGGCATTCACGGTGACCGAGCCGTTGCTCGGGCCCAACGTCACCCGAACGGAACTCGGATCGAGATTCCCGTCGATGTCGTTGTCGCCGTCCAGGACGTCGACGTTGATGGAGGTGTCCTCGTCCGTCGTGACCGTCTCGTCGTCCGCGGTCGGCGGGTCGTTGATCGCGTTGACGTTGACGGTCACCGTCGCCGTCGTGCACAACTCGCCCGGAGCCCCGTCGCAGACCTCGTAGACGAACGAGTCGCTCGGCCCGTCGAAGTTCGCATCGGGCGTGTATTGAATCGTCCCGTCGCCGTTGATCGTCGTCGAGCCGTCGCTCGGGGCGGTCGTCACGCGGTTGACGAACAGGTTGGACACGTCCTCGCTGTCCGGGTCGCCGTCGCCCGTGAGCACATCAATCGTCGTGCTCGTATCCTCGTCGGTGGTGACCGTCTCGTCGTCGGCCGTGGGCGCTCGGTTGACGTCGGTGGCGGTGATGCTGAACGCGTCGCTGTCGCTCTGGCCGTTGGCCGCACACGTCACGCCGATGTTGTTGAAGAGCTCCTCGGTTTCGGGGTGCTCGACCTCGGTGAACGGCGGCGTGTAGACGATCGTGCCCGTGCCGTCCCCGTTGTCGGTGAACGTCGCGTCGGCGGGCAAAGTGGTATCGTTCACGGAGAGCGTGATCGCGTCGCCCTCGACGTCGGTGCAACTCAAATTGACCGTGAGCGTCTGGTCCTCGGGGATCGTCTCATCGGGAATGGCGGTCAGTTCGGGCGCGTCGTCGACGGCGGCGATGTCGATGGTGTGGGTGGCCGTGTCGCACAGCGGCGGCGAGCCGTCGTCGCAGACCTCGAAGGTGAACTCGTCGGCGTCGGGCGTGTCCGTCGAGTTGACGTTCGGGTCGGGATCGTAGCTGCAGCTGGCGCCCGTGCAGTCGAGCGTCCCGAAATCTGGCCCGTCCGTGATCGAATAGCTGAGCGCATCCCCCGTGTCGGGATCGTTCCCGACCAGCGACAGCGAGAACGAGGTGTCCTCGTCGGTGGTGTGCGAAGCCGGCTGGGCCACCGGCGGGTCGTTCACAGGCGTCACGTCGATCGTGACCGTGGCGGTGTCGGACTCGCCCTGCACGTCGGTGACGGAGAACGTGAAGCTGTCCTGGCCGTTGAAGTCTTCATTGGGCGTGTAGGTGCAGTCAAGCAGGCTGACGTCGCTGGCATCGCCGGGGCAACTGAGCGTGCCGTCGCTGGGGCCGCTCTCGATCACGAAGTCGAGCGGGTCGCTGTTCGGGTCGCTACCGGTGAGCGTCAGATCGACGGACGTGTCTTCCGGCGTGCTCAGGCTGTCGGGGTCGGCGGTCGGCGCGTCGTTGCTGATGGTGACGTCGACGGTCGCCGTGTCGCACATCTGCGGCCCGGGCGAGCCGTCGTCGCAGACCTCGTATTGGAAACTGTCGTCGCCGACGAAGTTCTCATCCGGCGTGTAGGTCAACGAACAGTCGTTGCCGAAGCTGACGCTGCCGTTGGCGGGGCCGCCCCCGCTGAGCGCGCAGTTGAGCGTATCCGCCCCGACCGTGTCGTCGGCGTCCACGTCGCTTACGGGCAGCGTCACGTCGAGCTGCTGCGGGTCGCCCGGCGTGTTGACGGCCATGGCGCGCGAGACGTTCTCTGCGTTCGGCGGGTCGTTGACCGGCGCGACGTTGATCGTCGCCGTCGCGGTGTCGAATGATCCGTTGCCGTCGGTGATCGTGTAGTCGAAGCTGTCCGTCCCGTTGAAGTCGGGGGCGGGCGTGTAGACGCACTCCGTGCCGCCCGAGCAGTCGACGCTGCCGTTGGACGGGGACGTCGAACTCGTGATCGTGATCGGGTCGCCGTCGACGTCGCTGTCGTTGTCGCGGACGTCGACCGTGACGGGGGTGTCCTCGTCGGTGGCCTCCGTGTCGTCGGTCGCCACTGGCGGGTCGTTGACGGGGTCCACGTCGACGGTCACCGTCGCCGTGTTGCAGGCTTGATTCGGCGACGCCACGTCGTCGCAGACCTCGTAGGCGAACGTGTCGGTGCCGTTGAAGTCCGCGTTGGGCGTGTAGGTCACCGTTCCGTCGGCGTTGATCGCAACGCTGCCGTTCAGCGGATCGTTCGTGATCTGGGTCGCCTCGATCGTGTCTTCCGTATCCGGATCGGCGTCGTTGCCCAACACGTCGATCGTCACATCGGTGTCTTCATCGGTGCTCGCACTGTCGTCGCTCGGCTGCGGCGCGCGGTTGACGTCAGTGACGGTGACGTCAAATGTCTCGGTGTCCGTGCCGCCGTTGCCGTCGTTGCAGGTGTATTCCACGTCGCTGAAGCGTCGCTCGGCGTCGGGGTGCGCGACGACGTCGAAGCCCGGCGTGTAGGTCAGCGTGCCCGTGCCGTCGCCGTTGTCGGCGAAGCTCGCGCCGCCCGGAAGATTGGTCGCCGCGACCGACGGCGTGTCGCCGTCGACGTCGGTACAGCTCATGTCGACCGTGAGCGTCTGATCCTCCGGGATCGTCTGATCGGGGACGCTGGTGGCCTCGGGATCGTCGTTGACCGGATCGACCGTGATCGTCACGGTCGCCTCGTTGCTGCACTCGATCGGCGTCGGCGCGCCGTCGTCGCAGACGGTGTAGGTGAACGAATCGATCCCGTTGAAGTCGGGATCCGGCGTGTAATCCACTGTGCCGTCGGGGTTGACCGCCACCTGCCCGTTGCCCGGCGGGGTCTGGATTTGAACAGTGCCCGGGTCGACGTTGCCATCGACGTCGGTGTCGCCGTCGAGAACGTCCACGGTGAGGGGCGTGTCTTCGTCGGTCGCGGCGGCATCGTCGTCGGCCACCGGCGGGTCGTTGATCGCGACGACCTCAAGCGTCACGGTTGCCGTGTCGCACTCGTTGTCCGGGTCGCAGATCGTGTACTCGAACGTGTCCGTCCCCGTAAAGTCCGCCGGTGGCGTGTAGGTGATGGTGCCGCCGTCATTGATCGTCGTCGTGCCGCCCTCCGTCGAGCCCGTCGCACTTGCAATCGTCAAGTCATCGCCGTCGATGTCGCGGTCGTTGTCCAGCACCTCGATCACCGCGTCGGTGTCCTCGTTGGAGACCGTGTCGGCGTCGTCCTCGGCCACGGGCGGGTCGTTGACCGGGGTGACCGTGATAGCCACTTGGCCGACGTCCGTGCCGCCCTGGCCGTCGTCGACTTCAAACTCAAAGGAATCCGCGCCGTTGAAATCGGGATCCGGGACGTACTCGGCGCTGCAGTCGTCGTTGATGACCACCTCGCCGCGCGCGGGCGGGGTCACGAGCCGACACGTCAGCGCGTCCCCGTCCGGGTCGTCGCCGTCCAGGGTGAGTGGCAACGTGGTGTCCTCGGCAATCTCGTGTTGCTCGTCGACGGCGGTCGGCGGGGCGTTGTCCACCAGCATCGTCACCGTCACGCGCAGCGCCCCGCAGCGGCCGTCTTGAATCAAGACTTCAAAACGCTCCAGGCCGCGGAACCCCGCGGGCGCATGATACACCAAGTTGGGCGCCTGGCCGCTCAGCCGCCCCACGCGCAGTGGGTCCGAGGTCACCTCGTAGCTGAGCGCGTCCCCGTCCGGGTCGAAGGCAGGGATGAATACCTCGGCGCGTCCGCCCGATTGGACGGGGACGAATTGGTCCCTGGCGACCGGCGACCGGTTGCCAGCCGGACAGCTCGGGGGCAGCTCCTCTTGGAGCGGCGGGTCCGACAGCGGCGCTTTCGGTTCGAGCGGCTCGGGACAATTGGCCGAGAGCGGGTCGAGGCTCGCCGTGGGATCGGCATCCACGTCCAACAGGCAGGTGAAGTAATCCTCGCTTTCCCCAAAGGGGAACTCGCCACGTCCATCCCAGCCGAGCCCGCCCTCGCTCACCGGGACGAACGTGTCGGTATCCACGGGGCGGGTGCTGAGCGTGACGCGCATCCACACCTCCCCCGCGGTTGGCCCCGTTGGCACGTCCACGATGCGAACCAAGCCTTCGAAGCCGGGTGCCAACTCGAAAGGCGCTGCGTGCAGGGCCACGTTCTGTACGGCCCACTCGGGGACGTGATCGCGCTCGCCGCGGAAGGAAGTCCCCGGGCAGGAGGAGGCGTCCTGCCAGCGGCCGTCGTGGTCCCAGTCGAACAGGGCGTTCAGATAGTACGGCGCCGACGGCACGTCCTCCGGCACGGTGACCCAGACGTTCAGGTCGTGCAGACCGCAGGTCGGCAGGCTGCGCAGGCCGGGGAAACCCGCATAGTCCCCCACGGTCTCGAACGCAAACGCATCGTCCTCATCCTCGTCCACCAGCTTGGCGTCGGGTTCGAGCGTAAACCCGCGGCCGAGGAAGGCGCGCCCGCCGGGGTCCCAATGCCGAACGAACCCGGTTTGCCTGTCACCTTCGTCCAACGCCGTCGGGAAAAACGCTTCTACTTCGACCCCGCCGCCGTCGGGGGCGTCCCCGTAGTCCGCCAGGTCGCGCTCCCCCTGTGCCGATCCCGCAAACGCCACCGACATCAACGCCACCAATGCCACGCCAAACCGACGATACATCCATACCCCCTATACAACCGCCACCGATGTGGTCCGTTGTCAGCCGTGATATGAACGTTCGGGAACCCAGCCATCCCGGAGGGATCTGTGGTTTTGCGGCTCCAGATTGCTCTGAATGTGCCTTTTCGACGTTCAAGTTACAGCGCGTGTCGCTCCAGCCTATACCCGATTCAAGCGTAATGTGGTAGTTGGAATCACAGTTCGGGTCGTAACGCATCCATTCTCCCCTGTTGCGGATGGAGTTCAAATGAAC
Organism: uncultured Thermotogae bacterium; assembly: GCA_964572855.1. Classification (GTDB taxonomy): domain Bacteria; phylum Bipolaricaulota; class Bipolaricaulia; order RBG-16-55-9; family JAJCYT01; genus CAZNGF01. Next base: position 88,374 of record CAZNGF010000001.1, read on the forward strand.
CCGGGATGGAAACGAGCTCGAATCGAGATGGAAAAGGGATGGAA
>CAZNGF010000001.1:88517-98569 GCA_964572855.1 uncultured Thermotogae bacterium
GATGGAAAAGGGATGGAAGCGCTGGGGGCGGGTTAATCGGCGCCCAGCTTGTAGCCGAAGCCGCGCACGTTGAGCAACAGTGCCGGGTTCTTGGGGTCGGCCTCGATCTTCTTGCGCACGAGGTTGACGTACTTGGCCACGTCGGTTGCGGTCACCATCGGCTTGTCGCGCCATACCTCCCGGATGATCTCCTCGGGCGAGAACACCTCGCCCGGCTGGCTGGCCAGCAGCTTGACCAACTCGTACTCCAGCGGGGAGAGCTGCGCGGGTTTGCCGCCGATGCGCACCTCCTTGACGGCGTCGTCGACGACCAGGGCGCCCACCTTGAGCACGGGCTTCTTGGACTTGGCCTGCACGCGGCGCATGACCGCGGTGACGCGCGCTTCCAGCTCGCCGAAGTCGAAGGGTTTGGTGATGTAGTCGTCGGCGCCGCTGAGCAAGCCGCGCGTCTTGTCCAACGCTTCGCCCCTGGCCGTGAGCATGATGACCGGCACGTCGCTGCGCTCGCGCAGCCTCTGCAGGGTCTGCCAGCCGTCGAGCTCGGGCATCTGGACGTCGAGCACCACCAAGTCCGGGCGCGCGCGCGCGAACTGTTCCAGCGCCTCGCGCCCGTTGGCCGCGGTCACGATCTCGCGATCCCGGCCCGACAGGAACTGTTCCAGCAGCATCACGATGTCCGGTTCGTCGTCCACGACCAACACTTTCATAGTTTCAATTGTAGCACGGGACGCCATCGCGATGAAACCCGGCGCGGGGCTCAGGTCGCCCCGTCCGCGGCCTCCGTCCCCCGCAGCGCGGGCAGGTACACGCGGAAGGCCGCCCCCCCTGCGGGGCCGCTGCGGACCTCGATCCGGCCGCCGTGTGCCTCGACGGTTTGCTTCACGATCGAGAGCCCGAGCCCCGTGCCGCCGATGCCCCTGGCCTGCGCGGAGGGCGCCCGGTAAAAGCGCTCGAACAGCTGGGCCCGCTCCTCGGCGCTCACCCCGATGCCGGTGTCCCAGACCTCGACGACGATCTCCTCGCCCTCCGGCTCGGCCGCGGCCCGCAGCCCGATTCGCCCCGCATCGGTGTACTTGATCGCGTTGGAGACGAGGTTCCCAAACGCCTGGCTCAGGCGGTTGGCCTCCCCGCTCACGGACAACCGCTCGCCCAGCTCGAGCTCGAAGGCGAGCCCCTGGTCGCGGGCGCCCATCGCGTAGGTCTCGTATACCTCCTCGAGCAGGGGCTTGAGCGGGACGGGGCTGAACTCGAAGGCGGCCTGCCCCGATTCCAGCCGCTGGAGGTCGAGCACGTCGTTGATGAGCTCGGTGAGCCGCTTGGTGTTGCGCGACAGCCGGTTCAGGTACTCGCGCTGCGGATCGTTAAGCGGCCCGCAGCGCTCGGCCAGCAGCAGGTCGGCAAACCCCTTGATCGAGGTGAGCGGCGTGCGCAGCTCGTGCGAGACGTTGGAGACGAACTCGTCCTTGAGCCGCTCCAGGCGCTTGCGCTCCGAGACGTCGCGCGCGATGCCCTGCACCCCGACCACGCCCCCCTCGCCCACGAGCGGGCGCGTGCTCAGCTCCATCTCCAGGGTGGAACCGTTCCGGCGGCGCACCCGGAGCTCGAAGGTGACCGCCTCGCCGCGCAGGTTCCGGGCGAACGCGCGGCGCGCCCGCAAGCGCTCGCGCTCGGGCAGCAGGGCGTGATAGGGCCGGCCCAGCAGCTCGTCGCGCGCAAAGCCCGTCAGGCGCTCGGCCCGCCGGTTGAACGAGGTGAAGCGGCCCTCCCGGTCCAGCGTGTAAATGGCGTCGTTGGCGTTTTCGACCAGGTCGCGGTACTCCCGCTCCGAAGCGGCCAGCGCCCGCTCGGCTCGCAGGCGCCGGATGCCCAGGGCGAGTTCGTTGGCCACTTGGTGGAGCAGGCGCGTTTCGCGCTCGCTCAAGGCGCGCTCCGGCCGGGTCACGACCTGCAGCACGCCCTGGAGCTGGAACTCGGCCCTCAGCGCGATGCTCACGATCTGCCCGAACCCGTGCGGGGCGAACAGCGCGCGTGCGTGCCGCCCCTGCTCGGTGTCGTCCCCGCCGCCCACGACGATCGTCTCGTCCCGCAGGACGGTTTGGCGCGCGATGCCGGGGCCGGCTTCGTCGAGCTTCTGGTCGCGCACCCGGTCCATGAACCGTTCCGGCAGCCCCAGCGAGACGAAGTGGGCCAGCGCGTTGCGCTCGGGCTCGTACAGGGCCAGCAACAGGTGGTCGGCCCCCAGCACCCCTTTGAGCTCCAGCAGCGTCCCCCGGGCCAGAGCGTGCAGGTTGTCGGCGTCTTTGATCGTCTGGGACACCGAAAGCATGAGGCGGCGCTCGCGTTCCACCCGCTTGCGCTCGCCGATGTCCCGCTGCACGGTCGCAAGGCACAACGGCGCATCCGTCTCGGGGTCTCGCACCAGGAAGACCGTCATTTCGACCTCGACCGGCGCGCCGGTCCTGGTATGACGCAGGCGCCCTTCGCCGTGCCACGCGCCCTGCCGCAGCGCGGAAGGCAGGGCTTCGTCCCGCAGCTTCGCCCGGGTCTGGGCCGTGCAGAGGTCCTCGAGGGCCGTCCCGGTGACGTCGGCCTCGGACGGGAGCCCCACGAGGTCCCGGCCCGCCTGGTTCAGGAAGGTCGCCCGACCGTCCAGCGAGGCCATCCCGATGAACTCGCTGCTGTTTTCGACCAGCGAGATGAAGCGGCGGCGCTCGTCGGCGGCCCGCTTGCGCTCGAGCATCGTCCCGACCCAGCGGCTCATGAGCTGGACGAACTGCTTGTCTGAGGCGTCAAACGGCGCGCCGCGCGGCGCGGCGCCGGAGAAACTCAGCGTCCCGTAGCGTGCGCCGTCCACCCAGAGGGGGGACCCGATGTAGCTCTCCAGTTTGAAGCGCTGGTAACAGGGGTGATTGCGGTGCGGCGAGCGGGCCATGTGGTCCACGGTCACGACGTCGTCGGCGTCGAGCGTGAGGCTGCAGTAGGTGTCTCCCAACTCGAACACCTCGCCGCGCGCGAGGCCGCCCGCGGCGGCATGGACGAACTGCACGACGTAGTCCGTCGCTTCGATGTGGCTCACGATCGCCAGGTCCGACGCCAGCTCGTCGACGCCCACCTCGAGGGTGGCCTCGATCTGGCGCTCGATTGAGTCGGTGCGGGCAGAGATCTCGTAGAGCTTGCGCACGCGGCGCAATTGCCGTTCGAGCGCTTCCTCGGCTCCCTTGCGCGCGGTGATGTCCTGTGACATGACCATGCCCACGTAGATGCCACCGGTTTCATCGCGCACGGGCAGGATGCGCCCCAGGTAGTGGCGCCCCCCGTAACTGCGCTCGGTGGTGTGGGACTTCCCGGCGAGCGCGCTGCGGTACATGACGGCCAGCTCGTCGGCGCTTTCGGCTGGAAGCACTTCCCAGAGCGTCTTGCCAAGCATGCGCTCCTGGTGGAAGCCCTGTTGGGCGAGCGCCGGTCCCTCGGCCAGCGTGAAACGCAGGTCCCGGTCGAACAGCATGACCGCGCTGTCCGGGATGTTGCGCGCCAGGCTGCGATAGAGTCCCTCGCTCTCCCGCAGCGCGCGGTTGGCCCGTGCCAGTTCGCGCGTGCGAGCGGCGACCTGCGCCCGCAACAACGCCGGCTGCCGCAGCCAGAACTGGACGAGCGCGGCCACCAACAGGCCGGCCAGCAGGACCAGCCCGCCCTCGAGCCAGAGCGTCCCGGGCAGCCCCCAACCGCCGCGAGGCGCGACCGAGAGCGTCCAAGTTCCGTTGGGCAGATCCAGTTCGCTTTGTACCGGCGCCACGCCCGGTCCCCCAGCCGAGCGGGCCAGCACGCGCGTCCCCCCGCCCCCTGGGCCGGTGTAGGCGAGTTCGTAGGCGTAGCCCTGGACACGCAGCGACGGCAACTCGGCGAACTGCAGCAGCTCGCTCACGTAGAGCGAGGTGGCCATCAGGCCCCACAAGCGCTCGCGGCCCGTGTCGTCCGGCAGGAACACCGGCAGCAATCCTAACAGGACCAGCTCGCCGTCGCGTTCGAACGGACCGGCCACGGCCAATTCGCCCCCGTCGACCGCGGCCTGCGCCGCGGCGGCCGTGGCCGGCCAGCGCAGAAATTCGATCCCCATCCAGTCCGGCTCGGAGCCTGAAGAATAGGCAGCGCTCACGACCCCGGCCGGGGCCAGGTAAAGCCCGCTCACGCCCTCAAAGGTGGCCAGGATGTCGGCCGCCAGCTCGTCGAACCGCTCGATGCGCTTGTACTGTCGAAAGACGGAGGCCAGCGTGTGCGCGGCGGACAGGGAGCGATCCAGCTGCCGCTGGAGCGCGTGCGCGCGGGCCTCGACGATCGGCGCCACGGTCGCCCGCCGGTCGGTTTGGCGCTGCTGTTCCAGTAAGTGAACCAGCATCAACCCCGAGGCCACGACCGAGATAAACGCCACCAATGTCCAGGCGAGCCTTGCCTTCGCTGTCATCGTTGATCCCGCTCAAGTATAGCAGGCCGGCCGCCTTTGGCACTCGCAAAGCGGCCTGCGCGCGTCAGTTGGAACAAACGGCGACGGCGCGCGGCACGCTGTCGGTTCGCACCGACCCGAGGCGTTGTCCCCGCGCATCCCAGGCGAACACGTGCCCGCGCACCGTGGGGCCGACCGCCTCGACGTTGGTGGCGTACACGTCTCCGGTGGGGGAGACCGCTAGTTGGTTGGGGCTCTTGACCTCGGCAAATGTGCCCCGGGGGGCCCCGTCGGGGCCAAATCGCAGGAGCTTGTCGTTGTTGAAGTCCGACACCAAGACCTCGCCGTCGGGCCGGACGGCCATCCCTGCGGGCTTGAACGGGACACCGCTTTCCGGGTCGACGAAGGCCGGCACGAACGATTCCAGGCGGGTGAAATCCGGGGCCAGGGCCCGCAGCACGCGCCCCCCCGGCACGAACGCCTGTACCGGCGCGTCGACGATCAGCAGGTCGCCCGCGTAGGGACCAGAGCTCAGGAAGCCCAGCGGCCGGACGCTGTAACCGGTCGGGGCTCGCGGCGGCAGGAACGCATCCGGCTCCAGGAGCTGGCGCAGCTCGGGTTCCCCATCGAGGCCCGGCAGCGCGAGCTGCCAGAGGCCCTGCGTGCGCCGGCCGTCCTCGACCGAGGTCGTGCCCAGCAACAGCGCGCCGGAGGGGGCGAGCACCGCGGAGCTGGGTTGGAAACGATCATTCTCCCAGCGAACCAGCACCTCGCTGCTCCCGTCCAGCGACAGCCGGACCAAGCGGTGTTCCTCCCGCTCGCCCTGCAAGCTCACGGACGTCTCGCCCGCCCCGACGCGCACCCCGATCGAGGCGGGGGGCGCGAATAGCTCGGTGACGTAGAGCGCCTCCCCGGCCGCGCACGTCAGGTCGGAGGGGTGGTGAAACCCCGGGCCGACCGTGGCGTAGAGCCCCAGGGCCGGGTCGAAGAGTTCCAGTACCGCGCCGTCGGTGTTGCCCCGGCCGAGCTGGCTGAAGAAGACGCGGGCCGGCGCGGCGGCGCTCCCGCTCCAGGCCAGCGCCCACGCCAGCAGCAGCGCCAGCCCGACGCCCGCGCGCGGTCGCGCGGGTGCGCGGGTGCGCCGCAGGTTCTGCCGGAGGTCGTTGGCTGCCATGGGCGCATCTTAGGGTCTATGCGCTTGATAACCGATGGAAGCCCCATGGAAATCGCATGGAAATCGTTCCAGGCGCTTGTCTATCGCGTTACACACCGCGTGGCTGCAACGCGCTATGCTAAAAAGGGGACGGATTGGGATTCCATCAAGAGAAATCACGCAAGGAGGCTTTATGCATCGTAAGCTGATTGTCGTCGGGCTGGCGTTGCTGTTCCTGCTGGGCACGGTCCCGCTATCGCAGGCCAACCCCTACGCCAAGGAACAGCGCGAGATGACGCTGTTGGAGAGCCTGGAGGACCTGCTGCACCGCCAGGCGGCCTTGTTGACGAGCTTCGAGTCCATGATCCGCGACGGGCTCACGCGCGGCCTGAGCTTCGACGAGGTCATGGGGCTGATGTACAGCTTCGAGGCGCTGCTGAAAGGTCAAGAGGAGCGCATCCGCACCTTCGAGGATCTGATCGCGCGCGACGGCGCCACGCTCAAGCTGCTGTTCAGCCTGGAGGCGCTCTTGCACGAGCAGTGCGACCTCAAGTTCAGCTTCGAGGACCTGATCCAGCGCGTGGGCGCCACCGAGGGGCTGCTGAAGAGCTTCGAGGCCCTGATCCGCTCGGACGCCGACCTGGTCCATCGCTTCGGCGAGCTGATCACGCGGGTCCGCGATCACATCGACGCGCGGCATCTGGCCAAGCTCCTGTTCAGCTTCGAGGACCTGCTGCACTGCCAGGACGAGCTGATCGCGCGCTTCGAGGCGCAACTGGAAGGCAAGGGCAAGCGTTCCCACCAGGACTACGCCCCCCACAAACGAGATCACCACAAGGACGCCGAGGTCTACTGGACGCCCCGCGCCGAGTCCTCCTACGACCACCGGATCAAGGCCGAGGTGGCCGACGTCTGGATGGAAGACGAGGGCCGCGGCAAGGCGCTCATCGTCGTGCGCAACGACTCGGGCAAGGCCGTAAGCGACGTGTCCCTGGTGGCGCGCACGGTCTCCAAGTACGAGATCGGCGCGCTGCGCGGCAGCTACACGCACGAGGTCTTCCGCCAGTCGCTCGACGGGTTGGAGCCGGGCGGCAGCGCGCGTTACGAGGTGTCGTTCACGACGCTGCCCGAGGATGAGTTCCTCACGGTCCAGGTCGAGCTGGTCGCGGGCGAGTAGGCGCACCAGTTCGCCATTGAATCTGAAGGTCTTGCTCTAGGGGCGCACGGCCGTGCGCCCCTAGAGCTCTCAAACGCAGCTCAATCCAACCCCCGAATCACGCCCAGCGCCTCCTCGACGTGCCGGCGCGCCCGGAACTGCGAGTTGAACGCGTGCCGCACCGTGCCCGCCCGATCGATCACGAACGTGACCCGGCCCGGGATGAGGCCCAGCGTGGACGGGACCCCGTTTAGAGTTTGAACAGCAGCTCGCTCCGGAAGCGCCGCCACAGTCGACCCGCGCCCAGCAGCAGACACGCCCCCCACAGGTAGACGCCGTCGTGTCCGCCGGCCCGCCCGGGCGCGCGCGCGGCCTGCGGCGCGGCCACGACCGAGATCGCTACGTCCCCCGAGGCGGGCACCTCAGCGCGGCGTGCGGCCGCGGCGCCGCTCGTTTCGGGCGCCAGGGCCAGATACGCCGGCTTCAACTGATCCAACGCAAGCTCGCCGCTCACGCGCCCGGCGGCCGGGTTGACGCCCCCGGACAGCGCCGTCCACGCCGAGCCGTCCCAGTGCCAGAGACGCAAGAACTCCGGTGCGATGCCTTCGGGAAGCGCCCCGTAGCGCACGGTGGCCGTGGCCACCCCGCTGGCGAGCCCGCCGACCTGGACGCTGTAGAGCGCGAGCGCCCCCTCGGGGAGCGGGATGGAATCGCCCAGCGCCTCGGTTGCCTCGTCGTAGCGGGCCAGGGTCACCTGCGCCAGCGAGACCGGGCGGCGGTGCCCGTCCACGGTGCGTCCCAATCCCGCCAGTTCGAGTTCGAGTCCGGCGTGCTGGCTTCCCTCAATTCTGAGCCGCTCGTCCGGTCCCACGGCGTCGATCAGCTCGGCGTAGGCCGAGTCGACCCGCAACCGCTCGGGCCGATCCGGCAGCCAGGGGACGAGCATGTCCAGCGACAGGCCCAGCGCGGCGTTGCCGCGCCCGGAAAACGCGCCCGCGGGTCCCAGCGGGTCGCCCCACCAGTTGCGCCGCGCCACGGCGTCGGACTCCGTTGCCCTGAGCCCGGCGTGCAGGTTGTCCTGGATCGCGTTGGCCTCCAGGTCCGCGCCCGTCACGTTCCGCAACGCAACCCCGCCGCCGCGGTTGTCGCGGATCGCGTTGCCGTGCAGGTCCAGGTCGCGCTCGCCCTCGGCCCGCACGCCGGCCCCGCCGTTGGCCTCGGCCGCGTTGCCCGCCAGCGCATGATCGGCGCCGTCCGCCAGGTCGAACCCGTGACGCTCGTTGCTCGACACATGGTTGGCTTCGAACCGGTTCATCTCGCTGTTGAAAGCCGAAACCCCGTTCTGCCGGTTGCCGCTGATTTCGTTTGCGCGCAGCCGGTTGTTGCGCGCCCCGCTCAGCGCCAGGCCGTCGCCGCGGTTGTCCTCCAACACGTTTTCGACGACGAGCGCGTTGCGCGCCCCGTCGAGCCAGATCCCGTGCCCGCCGGAGCGCGTCACGCGGTTGCCGCTGAGGGAATCGTTATGGCCGGCGAGCACGATCCCGTGGCCGTTGTTGCCGCTGAGAACGTTGCGCTCGAACGCGTTGTCGCCCTCGCTGGCCTCGATCCGCACGCCGTCGCCGGTGGAATCGCTGATCTCGGTGTCCCGGATGCGGTTGCCGCCCGGCGCGGCGCCTCCCGACGCGCTCAGCCGTACGGCCACGCGGTTGCTCGCAAAGACGTTGTCCTCGAAGGCGTTGTCGTAGGCGGCGCCGTCCAGGACGAGCCCCGCGGCGTCCGCCGCGCTGTGGCCGCGAAAAGCGTTTTGAAACGCGCGGTTGCGCTGGCTGCGCTCGCCGAGCCAGAGGCCGGCCGCGCCGTTGCCCTCGAACGCGCTGCCCGAGACCGCGCTGTCCTGAGCGCTCAGCCAACGTAGGCCGACCGCGCCGTTGTGCGCGAAGCGCGCCTCCACGACCCCGAGCCGGCTGACGCCCTCGGCCCGCAGGCCGTCGGCGCGATTGCCCTCGAACCTCTCGCCGCGCAGCTCAAAGCGCAATCCCCCCTGCAGGACGAGCCCGTGGCCGCCGTTGGCACGCCAGCGGTTGCCGGCCAGCGTCAGACTGTAACCGGCGTCGATTTGCCCGCCGAGTGTGTTGGCCTGGACCTGGTTGTCGACGAGCTCGGCGTAGCGCAGATCGTCGGCGCGCAGGCCCGTCCCGTTGTGGTAGAGGTGGCTGTCGGCAAGCGTCAGGTCCCTGACGCCGCCGTCGCCCTCGATCCAAAGGCCAACCTCGGCGCCGAAGACGCGTAACCCTTCGAGCCGTGCCTTGTCCGCCCCGACGCGCACGCCGAACGGGTTCCCGCTTGACTCGATCGTGAAGCCGAGAAGCTGCACGCGTTCCGCTTGAATCGAGACGCTGCCGGCGATCACGGTCCCCTCGGCGGCGCCCGTGGCCTTCAACGTGAGCCCCTCGACGTCGATCACGAGGTCGCCCGTGTAGCGTCCGGGCGCCACCAGCACGGTGTCGTTTTCGCCCGGTCGGGGGAATTGGGTCAGCGCGGCGGCCAGCGTGCGGAAGTGGCGGTCGCCGTCGGCGTCGTCCTCCGGGGGGTTGAGCGCGTCCACGTAGAGGACGGGACCGCCGTGGGTCGCCGCGACGGGCGCGGCGACCGTGACCAGCAGAAGCGTGCAAAGGGCCAAGCCCCAAGGCCCGGCCCCTCGCACACGTCGTCCGTTCGGCTTGAACCGCTGCACGGCGCGACCGTTAGGGATTCGACACCGCCAGCCAGAGCGGCGCTGCATCCGCGGGGCGTGGTAAATTGACCCGCCAGCGGTCCGAACCGGCCCGAACGATCTCGAGCGCGGTCCAGCCGCCGTCCTGAGCGCCCCACACCCGGGGCCGATCGGCGCCGTCGAACACGAGGCGCAGCCCCATCTCACGCGTCGAGTCCGTCCAGACTCCGAGGCGTTGGGTGTTTGCCGGCATCCAGTCCGCCAGCCCGTGTCGATCCCGTACCGCAATCAGTTTCCCTTCCTGTGAGGTGAGCACGCGCAGGGACCACCGGTCGTCGAGCGGGACCGTCTCCGCCCCTTGACCGAAGAGCCGTTGTAGCGACGCCCACAGCCGGGAGAGGTCGAGCGCAAGCAGCGCTTGCCCCATATCACTCAGAATCTCCCCCGGGCCGTGGCCCGACCAAGTGGTCCCTTCGACGCGCCCGTCTTCGATCGCAGCGTTCGGCGGCGCGAGCAGCCACGGGAAGACGTCCTCCTGAGTCACGCCCTGCACGTCCCCCGGACCGCTCGCTTGACCCCACCAGTTGCGCTG
>CAZNGF010000002.1:0-98309 GCA_964572855.1 uncultured Thermotogae bacterium
TGATTCCTTACTCTCTCCATAGCGGTTCATTATACCTCCCGCTAGTCTAGAGCCTGACAGATTACAAAGGGCAGCGCCAGCAGCGGCAGGTCGAGCGGCGGGGCGTCGTCCAGCGCGTAGGCGGCGGTCACGACCGTGGGGCGCGGCCGGCCGTTGGCGGGGGATTGGGGCATGCGGCCTCCTTGTGCAGCGAGTACATTTTGTCTTCTCAATATCAGATGGGTAATGGGGCTGTCAAACGGTGGGTTGCAAACCCGCCTCGTCCGGCTTCATACTTACCCGGCGTAGCGAGTGACTGCCAATATTGCCACTTCGCTCGCCGAAAGGACGCAATGGCTGATTCAAAGGGCGTCACCGTTGCCGTCGGCGCTGACCACGGCGGGTTTGCGCTCAAGGAACAACTGCGAGAATTCCTGGAGCAAGGCGGCTACCGCGTCACGGATTGTGGCACGCACGGCACGGACGCGGTGGACTACCCCGTGTTCGCGCGCGCCGTGGCCCAGGCAGTCTCCGACGGCGCAGCTGACTACGGCGTCGTCGTCGATGGCGCGGGGATCGGCTCCTGCATGGTGGCCAACAAGGTGCCGGGCGTGCGCGCCGCGCTCTGCTACGACGTCTCGACCGCCCGCAACGCCCGCGAGCACAACAACGCCAACGTCCTGACGCTGGGCGCCGGCCTCATCGGCGCGGCCCTCGCCCAACAGATTCTGGAGACGTTCCTGACCCACCGTTGCATCGCGGAGCGACACCGCCGGCGCGTGGGGATGATCGACCAGCTCGACCGGGGACGCGTCCCTGACGCCTCCCCGCAGCGTGCCCCCGAGGCAACGACTCAAGAAGGAGACGATGTGGACCTGTCCCAAGAAGATTTGACCCGCATCGCCGCGCGCGTCCAGCAGTGGGCCGGGACGCAGGGGCGAACTCCCGAAGCCGTGCCCAGCGGTCAGACCTGCGCCACCGACATGGTGTGCCGCTGCGGCGTGTGCGTCGAAAAGGACCCGGAGACGATCCGGCGCTTCATGGACCTGGGCGTGGCGCGCCTGGCCTACCACGAGGGCACGGGCGCCGAGTGCGTGCCCGAGGACATCGCCCGCTGCATCGACCACACGGTCCTCAAGCCCGACGCCACCGACGACGACCTCAAGAAGCTCTGCGCCGAGGCGCGCGAGTTCCGCTTTGCCTCCGTGTGCGTGAGCCCGAGCTACGTCCCACTGGCCGCGCGCGAGCTTGACGGCTCACCCGTGCTCGTCTGCACCGTGGTGGGCTTTCCCTCGGGCGCCCACGTGCCCGAGATCAAGGCCATGGAGGCCCGCCGCGCCATCCGAGACGGGGCCAAGGAAATCGACATGGTCATCAACATCGGCGCGCTCAAGAGCGGGCGGGACGAGGACGTCTATCGCGACATCCGCGCGGTGGTCGAGGCTTGTGAAGACGGCGGCGCGGTGAGCAAGGTCATCATCGAGGCCGCCCTCCTGACCGACGGCGAGAAAGTGCGCGCCTGCGAGCTGGCCAAGCGCGCGCGGGCCGACTACGTCAAGACCTCGACCGGCTTCGGCCCCGGAGGCGCCACGGTCGAGGACGTCGCGCTCATGAGCGCGACCGTGCGCGGCGCGGGCATGGGCGTCAAGGCCGCCGGTGGAATCAAGTCCTACGAGGACGCGCGCCGCATGGTATCAGCCGGCGCCACGCGCCTGGGCGCCAGCGCCGGCATTAAGATCACGCAGCAAGCAAAAGCCGTGACGGTCTCGAACTGACTTGCACTTTGAGGAGGAGCGACCTTGGTAGACCTGAGAGCTTACGTGTTCCTGGACAACCTGCAGCCGCAGTATGCCGCCTTCTTGGGCACGATCGCCCAAGGCTTCCTGCCGATCGCCGGAATGGCCTCGTTGTACGTCGAGATCTCCCCTGGCATCGAGATCAACCGCATCACCGACATCGCGCTCAAGTCGACCCACGTGACGCCGGGCATGCAGATCGTCGAGCGGCTCTACGGCATGCTCGAAATCCACTCCGAGTCGCAGGCCGACGTGCGCCAAGCCGGCAGCGCCATTCTGGAGGCCCTGGAGCTGACCGAGGCCGACCGCTGGAAGCCCAAGATCTACTCCCGGCAGGTCATCCGCCACATCGACTCGCACCAGACCCAGCTCATCAACCGCATGCGCCACGGGCAGATGATCATCCCCGGCCAGACGCTGTTCGTGATGGAGGTTGCGCCCGCGGCCTACGCCGCGCTGGCGGCCAACGAGGCCGAAAAGGCTGCCGAGATCAACGTGCTGGAAGTGCGCGCTTTCGGCAGCTTCGGCCGCATCTACCTGGGCGGGGAGGAAAAGGACATCGACGTGGGCCACCAGGCGGCCATCAGGGCCATCGAGGAGGTCACCGGCAAGGAAGGCGAGTAACGGGGACAAGTCCGCAAGTCGGATTGGTTGAACGAAACCGAACAATGAAGGAGGCACAACCGTGGCAGAAGCGCTCGGAATGATCGAGACCAGAGGCTTTCCCGCGGCGGTCGAAGCCGCCGACGCGATGGTCAAAGCCGCCAAGGTCGAACTCGTCTCGTACGAGAAGACCGGCGGGGGCTACGTGACCGTGGTGATTCGGGGCGACGTGGCCGCCGTCAAGGCCGCCTGCGACGCCGGCCGGGCCGGCGCGGCGCGCGTCGGCGAGATCGTGGCCGTGCACGTCATCGCCCGCCCGCACCAGAACGTGGACACCGTCCTGCCCCTGGGCCGCGGCGACCAGGCTCAGGCCGGGGCGAAGAAGAAGTAGCCATGCTCCTGGCCAAGGTGGTGGGCACGGTCGTCTCGACCCGGAAGGAAGCGAGCATGGACGGGCTCAAGTTTCTCCTGCTCCAGCAGGTCGACCTCGACGGACAGCCCAAGGGCGGCTTCGTGGTGGCGGCCGACGCGGTCGGTGCCGGGGTGGATGAGTACGTGCTCTACGCCACCGGCAGCTCGGCCCGCCAGACCGTCCAAACCGACAAGCGTCCCTGCGACGCCGTGGTCATGGCCATCGTGGACAACTGGGAGGTCGGCGGCGAGTTCAAGTACAAGAAGGGAAGCGACTAAAGGAGGCACGACGTGGCCCGCTTGACCGAGCAACAGGTGGACCAGATCGCGTCCAAGCTGGCGCGCCTGATGGGGGTGTCGCCAACGCATCCGGGCTCGGCCGGCTCGACGTCCGAGCCCGCCCCGTCCGGCGTGGGCGTGTTCGGCTCGATCGACGAGGCCGTGCGCGCGGCGCAGGCGGCGCACGAGAAGCTACGCCTGATGGATCTCAAGCGCCGCGGCCAGATCATCGCCAGCATCCGCACCAAAATGCTGGCCCACGCCGAGGAACTTGCGCGCCGGGCGCACGCCGAGACGGGCCTGGGCCGGGTCGAGGACAAGCTGCTGAAAAACCGCCTCGTCACCGAGAAGACCCCCGGCCCCGAGATGCTGCACCCCAGCGCCGTCACCGGCGATCACGGCCTCATGCTGGAGGAGCCCGCGCCTTACGGCGTCATCGGCGCCATCACGCCCAGCACCAACCCGACCTCGACGGTCATCTGCAACGCCATCGGGATGATCGCCGCCGGCAACGCCGTCGTGTTCAACGTGCACCCTTCGGCCAAGGACGTGAGCATCTACAACGTCGAGTTGCTGAATGCAGCCATCGCCGAGGCCGGCGGCCCGGCTCACCTCGTGACGACCGTGGCCCGGCCCACCATCCAGAGCGCTCAGGACCTGATGAAGCACCCCGGAATTCGCCTCCTGACCGTCACCGGGGGCGCCGAGGTCGTGCGCGTGGCCATGCAGAGCGGCAAGCGCGCCATCTGCGCCGGGCCCGGCAACCCGCCCGTGGTGGTGGACGAAACCGCAGATCTCGAGCACGCCGCCAAGTGCATCGTGCGCGGCGCAGGGATGGACAACAACATCATCTGCACCGACGAAAAAACGATCCTGGTCACCGAGGCCGCCGCCGACGGGCTCACGGCCGCGCTGCAGCGCCACCACGCGGTCGTGCTCAAATCCCACGAGGTCGCCCAGCTCGAGGGCGTGATTTTCAAGGAGAGCCGCGGCAACCGGAAGCCCGCGGTCATGGAACGCACGCTCATCGGCCAGAACGTCCAAGACATCCTGCACAAGATCGGGATGCGCGTGGACGAGAAAGTCCGCCTGGCCGTCGCGCCCGTGCCCGAGGGGCATCCCCTGGTCTGGTCGGAGCAGATGATGCCCGTGATCCCCTTGGTACGCATGCGAAACGTGAATCAGGCCATCGACTTGGCGCAGGAGTCCGAGCACGGCTTCCGCCACACCGCCGTCATGCACTCCAAAAACCTTGACAACCTTGATCGCATGGCCCGCGTGATGAACTGCAGCATCTTCGTCAAGAACGGCCCGTCGCTGGCGGGACTGGGCTACGGCGGCGAGGGGCACTGCTCGTTCACGATCGCCAGCCCCACAGGCGAGGGGCTCACCGACCCGCGCAGCTTCTCGCGCGAGCGGCGCTGCGTGCTGGTGGACCACTTCAGGATCGTCTAATGGAACGCTACCCGGCCCTGGCGCTCATCGAGTTTACCAGCGTGCCCGTCGGCATCCGCGCCGGGGATGCCATGGTCAAGCGTGCGCCCGTGGCCGTGCTCAGAACCGGCACGGTCCACAACGGGAAATACCTCGTGCTGGTCGGGGGCAGCGTGGCCTCGGTCGAGGAGGCTTTCGACGAGGGACTCCACGTCGGCGCGGACTGGATCATCGACCGCGTGTTCCTGCCCGACGTACACGACCAGGTCCACGACGCTGCGCTCGGGGAACGTCAGACGTGCGCCGCCGACGCGCTGGGGATTATCGAGACGGCCACCGTCGCCTCCGTGCTGCGCTCGGCGGACGCCGGCGTCAAGGGCGCCGAGGTCGGGATCGTCGAGATCCGTCTGGCCAACGACCTGGGCGGACACGCGCTGGCGCTGTTCGCCGGCAAACTCGAGGACGTGGAGGCCGCCGTCGAGATCGCGCGGGGATCGAGCACCGACGCCCGCTTCTGGCTCAGCGACGCGGTTCTGCCGAACCTACACGCTTCGATGGCCGACCAAATCGACCGCACGACCGTGTTTGCCCACGCCACGCTCGACCACCTGGAAGGCGGGGAGGCCTAGATGCTCCTGGGCAAGGTCATCGGCACGCTCACGCCGTGTGTCGTCTACCAAGGTCTGGAGGGCGTGCCTATGTTGCTGCTCCAGCCGCTCGACAAGGCACAAAACCCGAACGGCGCTCCAATCGTCGCCGCCGACCCCACGCGCATGTGTGGGCCCGGCGAGCTGATCTACTACGAGAAATCCCGCGAGGCCGCGCTGGCCTGCGACCCGTGGTTCGTCCCCGTGGACGACGCGGTCATCGGCATCGTGGACGGGGTCCATCTCGACGGGAGCGCGACATGATCTTGGGCCGAGTTTGCGGGACGATCCACTCCACCATTAACCACCCGTTCTACGAGGGCAAGCGCCTGCTCGTGGTCGCGTACCTCACGCCGGACGGAACCCCCACCGACAAATACGTCATCGCCGTCGACGCCGTGGACGCCGGCGCCGGCGAGACCGTCCTGGTCATCGACGAGGGCAACTCCGCACGCCAGGTCGTGGACGATTCCCAAGCGCCGCTGCGCTCGATCGTCGTCGGGATCGTGGACGACGTTGCCCTGCGGTGAGCTGCTGAGTTGGTCGTTTCCTCACACGGGCCAGCCCGATTATGAGCCAGGTTATGGGTCGATTTCATCATGGAAAAGCGAAATCGTGACGCTGGCGGCGCTTTGCTGGGGATTGTCGGGCGGGATCGGCGGTACGGTGGCTGGGACGCGTTTGTGGTTTCATTCTGCCGGGGTGTGATCGGACTGCTGATCGTCCTCGTCTGGAAATTTTGGGTATGGGACTGATAGTAGTCACGGTGACCACGCTGAGCGTATTTTCGAGTTAGAGCGTCCAACAAAACCCCGGGACAGGGGCAGGAAGGGCTTAAAGCTTGCGCAACGCCAACGTGGCGTTGTGGCCACCGAAGCCAAAGGCGTTGGAGAGGACGAGCTTGACCCCGGCCGCGCGCGGCTCGTTGGGGACGACGTCCAGGTCGCACTCGGGGTCGGGCGTCCTGTAGTTGATCGTTGGGGGCAAGAGCCCCTCGGAAAGCGCCATGAGCGCGGCGGCGGCCTCGACGGCGCCAGCGGCGCCCAAGAGATGTCCGATCTGCGACTTGGTCGAGCTCGTCGGCGGCGGGGACGGGAACACCCCGCGAATGGCCTGCGTCTCGGTCTTGTCGTTGAGCGCCGTGGCCGTGCCGTGCGCGTTGATGTAGCCCACCTCGTCGGGCGCGGCGCCGGCCCGCTCGACCGCCATGCGCATGGACCGCTGCGCGCCCTCGCCGCCGGGGGCGGGCTCGGTGATGTGGTGCGCGTCGCAGCTCTGCCCGAAGCCGGCCAGCTCGGCGTAGGCGTGCGCGTCGCGCTTGGCGGCGTGGGCCTCGCTCTCCAGGATCACGAGACCGGCGCCCTCCCCGAGCACGAAGCCGTCCCGCTCGGCGTCGAAGGGGCGGGAGGCCCTTTCGGGATGGTCGTTGTTGCGCGAGAGCGCCTTGATCTGGTCGAAGCCCGCATACGTAAGCGGCCACATGGCCGCCTCGGACCCGCCCGCGATCACGACGTCGGCGTAGCCCAGCTTGATCATGTCGGCCGCGACGCCGATGGCGTGCGCCGAGCTAGCGCAGGCCGAGACCGTCCCGAAGTTCGGCCCGCGCGCCCCGCACGCGAGCGCGATCTCCGCCGGCACGGCGTTGGGCATGAACTTCGTGATGAAAAACGGGCTCACGCGGCGCGGGCCGCTCTCAAGCAACGACAGGTGGTTCTCGATGATGGCCTCGACCGCGCCGATGCCCGTGCCGATCACGACGCCAAGCCGCTCCTTGTCGAGGGCGTTTGGGTCGAGTCCGGCGTCGTCAAGCGCCCAACGCAACGCGCCCAGCGCGAACAACGTGGCCCGTCCCAGCCGGCGCACGCGCCGCTTGTCGGCGTAATCGCGCGGGTCGAAATCCGCTACCCGCGCGCCGATCTTGCACTGCACGCCGTCGAGCTCGATCGAATCGTCCACCCGACCTACGCCCGAGCGGCCCGCCTTTAACCCATCCCAGAAGGCGGCTTTCCCGGAGCCAATAGGTGTGATGAGCCCGAGCCCGGTGACCAACACGCGGCCTTCGTTCATTCAGCGACCTCGAGTTGGGCCTCGACGACGTCGAGCTCCCGCAGCAGCGCCGCCTTCTCCTCGGGGTCCTTGGCGCGGCTCAGCTCGCTGCGCAGTTCCTCCTGGCGCGCCTGTGCCGCCTTGCGGTCGATCGAGTCGGACAGGTCCGCGTGCTCCACGAGCACGGTCACGGCCTCCGGCGTGACCTGCAGCATCCCGCCGTAAACCGCGAAGCGGTGCTCCTCACCCTTGATCTTGACGACGAGCGGTGCGACCTTGAGCGGGGAGACCAGGGCGATGTGGTCCGGGAGAATGCCCAATTCCCCCTCCACGCCCTGCGCGTTGACCTGATCCACGTCGGCCTCGTACAGTTTCCCTTCCGGCGTGACCAACGAAAATTTCATCATCGTGTTACCACCTCGTCGCTGATGGGGTATGATATCTCATGGATTTGAGGGGATCAAGCCGGACACCGAATGGTCCCAAAATCCGCGAAATCGCTTGACACTTAGCCATTTCCGCCCTATAATCCAGCCGCAAGACGTCTTGAGTCCCGCTTCGCAAGCGGCGGAGGAGGTGAGGGTTTCATGCCGGATCTGCTGACTTCCATTGGCAATCTGTTGATCGCCGTGGGCATCGCCGTCCTGTTGATGCGCCTGGGTGCCTACTTCGAGAACATGTAGCCCACCGGGCCGCGTGCCCTCAGCGCGGCCCCCGACCCCGGACAACCCATCGGCCACGCACGCAGGCTTTTCGGAGCCTGCGCTTGTTATTTCTTCGTTTGCGTTCCACGCCCTCTCGCGGCGGTCGCCCGCACGTGGTACGACGTGAACTGCTCCAACAGCCGCGCCCCGCCCGCTGCGTCCCCGGCGCTCAGCCGCAGCCGCCCCAGCGTTTCCCACGACATCGTCCGCATCGCGTTGAGGCTGTGTGCTAACCCGGTCCCCAGCGCCAAGTCGTTCGTACCCCGGCAACGCCGACACAGCACCCCGCCCCGTTCCAGCGAGAACCCGCTCACCTCGCCCTTGCGGCCGCACCGGACGCACCCGTCCAGCCGCGGAGCCACGCCGAAGTTGTCCAGCAGCCTGAGTTTGAAAGCCAGCTCGTAGAGCGTGACGGGCGCGAGCGTGTCCTCGTTCAAGGCGTGCAGGAGCGCGAGAAAGAGGCGGTAGGCCGATGGGTCGGCCTGTCCCTCCTCGCTCAGCAGCCCCAGCAGCCGGGCCGACCCCATCGCGCTCGTGAGCCGGTCGTAGTCGGCCTTCAACGCCGGGAAGTGCTCGACCAGCGTGGCCTCGCGCAGGGGCCGGATGCGGTTCGAGTGCAGGAAGACGAACTCGCTCAGGCAGAGGAGGTCGATCTCGGGCCCGAACCGGCTCCGTGCACCCCGAGCGCTCTTGACGAACAGCGGGAGTTTGCCGTGCTCGGCGGTGAACACCGACAGGATGAGGTGCCGATCCTGAAAGGGGACCGCGCGCAGGATCACGCCCTCGTCGCTCAGCAGTTGGCTCACGTCGGGTTTCCGTCCGCGGTCGGACCTGCGACGGACCGGGAAGGCGAAACGCATCGTTCCATGGGGCTCCTTTGGGAGTGAAACGCCCCGCCCCCTGAGAGGAGGCGGGGCGTCGTGCGCGTCTACACTTCCTTCACGGCCTTCACGAGCTGCGCCATCACGTCCTGGGCGCTGCCGAACAGCATCGAGGTGTTGTCCTCGAAGAAGAGCTCGTTCTCGATGCCGGCGAATCCCGGGTTCATGCTGCGCTTGTTCACGATGACCTGTTTGGCGTGGTCGGCGTTCAGGATCGGCATCCCGTAGATCGGGCTGGACGTGTCGTGACGCGCGGCCGGGTTCACCACGTCGTTGGCCCCGACGATGAGCGCGACGTCGGCACGCGCGAAGTCGTCGTTGATCTGCTCCATCTCGTAGAGCCGGTCGTAGGGCACGTTGGCCTCGGCCAGCAGCACGTTCATGTGGCCCGGCATGCGGCCGGCCACCGGGTGCACGGCAAAGCGCACGTCCACGTTCTTCTTCTCCAGCTCGTCGGCCAATTGGCGCACGGCGTGCTGCGCCTGGGCCACGGCCATGCCGTAGCCGGGTACGATGACGACCATCTTGGCATACGCCAGCAGGATGGCCGACTCGTCCACCTGGATGGGCTTGTAGGCCTTGCCCTCCTGGGAGCCGCCCGCGACCACCTTCGACCCGAAGCCGCTGAACAGCACGTTGGCCAGCGAGCGGTTCATGGCCCAACACATAATCTGCGTCAGGATGAGCCCCGAAGCGCCCACGAGCGCGCCGCTGATGATGAGCGCGTTGTTGTCCACCACGAAGCCGGCCATCGCGCCCGCGATCCCCGAGAGTGAGTTCAGCAGCGTGATCACCACGGGCATGTCCGCGCCGCCGATCGGAATGGCAAACAGCACCCCCAGCACCAGCGCCAGGCCGATCATGACGAGGTAGAGCCACGGGTTGCCGAAGCTGACCACCAAGTACACGCCGATGCCCACCGCGCCCAGGAAGAACAACAGGTTCACGGCCTGCTGCATCGGGAACAAAATGGGCCGGCCCGAGATGACCTCCTGCAGCTTGCCGGCGGCGATCAGGCTTCCGGAGAGCGTGACCGTGCCAATGATCGTCGTGAGCATGATCGTGATCGACGTGTCGAGCGTGGGCGCGGCGCCGCCCGTGTAGCGGAAGAACTCGGCCACCGCCACCAGCGCCGAGGCCGCGCCGCCGAAGCCGTTCAGCATACCGACGAGCTGCGGCATGGCGGTCATCTTAACCCAGCGCGCGGCCGCGATGCCGACGAGCGCGCCGATGGCCAGGCCGACTCCGATCATGGCGTAGTCCACGATCTGCTGTAGCAGGAGCGTGGCCACGACCGCGATCAGCATGCCGAAGGCCGAGAGCATGTTGCCGCGCCGGGCGCGTTTGGGCGAGCTGAGCCACTGCAGCCCGACGATGAAGCACGCCGCCGCCGCCATGTAGGCGAGGGGGACGAAGATGTCGATGAATAAGCTCATTCTTCCTCCCCGGGCTTGCGCTTGAACATGTGCAGCATGCGGTCCGTGACCAGATAGCCCCCCACCACGTTGACCGTGGCCAGCACGATGGCGATCATCCCCAGCACGGTCTGCAGCGGTCCTTCCATGCTGCCGCCCACCAGGATGGCGCCCACCACGGCGATGCCCGAGATCGCGTTGGAACCGGACATCAGCGGCGTGTGCAGCAACTGGGGCACCTTGGTGATGACGGCGAAGCCCACAAAGGTGGCCAGCACGAAGATGTAGACGGCCGATAAAAGTCCTTCAGTCATTGTGCCTCCTTAGCCGTCCGAGGATCTAGCCCTCGAAGACGGTTTTCCCCTCGTGGGTGACGCAACACCCCTTGACGATGTCGTCCTCGAAGTTGAGGTTGAATTCGCCGTCTTTGAGCATGAGGCCCAGCAGGTTGTAGACGTTGCGCGCGTACATCTGGCTGGCGTTGATGCTCATCGTGCTGGGCAGGTTGAGCGGACCGAGCACCTTGACCCCGCCCTCGTCGACCTCCTCGCCCGCCCGCGTGAGCTCGCAGTTGCCGCCCTGCTCCGCGGCCAGATCCACGATCACGGAGCCCGGTTTCATCTGCCGGGCCATGTCGCCGGTCACGAGCACCGGCGCCTTCTTGCCCGGCACGAGCGCGGTCGTGATCACGATGTCCGACTGCGCCACGTACTTGGCGATCTGTTCGCGCTCCTGCTTTTGATGCTCCTCGCTGACCTCCTTGGCGTAGCCGCTCGCGTCCGCGGCTTCCTCCATCACGAGCCCGACGAATTGTGCGCCCAGGCTCTCGACCTCCTCCTTGGCGGCCGGCCGGATGTCGAAGGCCGAAACCACCGCGCCCAGCCGGCGCGCCGTGGCGATCGCCTGCAAACCGGCCACGCCCGCGCCCAGGATGAACACCTTGGCCGGCGTGATCGTGCCCGCGGCCGTGGTCAGCATCGGGAACAACTTCGGCAGCGTGTTTGCCGCCAGCAGCACGGCCTTGTAGCCGGACACCGTGCTCTGCGAGGAGAGCGCGTCCATGGATTGGGCCCGCGTCGTGCGCGGGATCGCGTCCATGCTGAACGTTGTGAGCTTGCGGGCGTTGAGCTGCTCGACCAACTCGGGATTCGAGCGATGGTACAGGTAGGAGATCAACACGGCCCCCTCGGGCAGCGTCCCGATTTCCTCGGCCGAGGGCGGGTTGACCTTCAAGACCACCCGGGCCCCCTTGAGCGCCGCGCCCGCGTCCGCCTCGACCTGGGCGCCGGCCTCCCGATAGGCGTCGTCGGGGTAGTAGGAGAGCGCACCGGCGCCCGCCTCCACGGCGACCTCGGCCCCGGCGTCCACGAGCTTCTTGGCCCGGTCGGGGTCGAGCGCCACGCGGCGCTCGTGCGCCGCTGTTTCTTTTGGAATGGCGATTCTCACGAAACACTCCTTTTAGGGCATGAACGAAATCTGCGAACCTCCCTCAACCGCCTTTATAATCGCGCGCAACCCGCGAAGCAAACGGGGTTTTCACGCCCACGCGGGGCGGCCGCGCGACGAGACAAGCTAACGCCGCGCTTCCCACGCGCACCATGATCTAGCTCATGCGAACGGGTGATATCCATCAAGGGGTGCGTGAGGAAAAGCGACCGGGGGCTCGCGGCGAGCCCCCGGTCGCGGGTGGAAATCGGATTGGTTCGCGCTTAGCCGAAGAAGCCCGCGCCGCTGACCCCCTCGACGGGGTAGTCCATGCTGAGCAGGTCGGCGTCGGAGGGCGTCTCGCCCTCGGCCACCTTGACCTCGCCGGTGCGCCCGTCCACCAGCGGACCGCCGAAGATGACGTCGTTGCCGCTGACCGAGCTGGCCTCGATGGCGGCCTGCGCCTGCTCGAGCGCGTCCAGGATCTGCTGCACCTTGGCGGGGCCGTCCAGGCTTGCGATCAGCTCCTCGTTGATGAGGCCGCTCTCGCCGCCGCCCTCCTCGTTGGAGATCCCGACCATGGGCGCCACGAAGCCCTCCTCGTTTTTGAGCCCGCCCCAGACCTCGCGCGTGTTCCACTCGCCGTCGCGCACGAGTTCGAGCGTGCGCAGGTAGTAGGGGCCCCAGTTCCAGAACACGCCCGTGATGTGCGACTCGGGCGCGAAGCGCGACATGTCGGACTGGTAGCTCACCGAGAACACGCCGCGGTCCTGCGCCGCCTGCGGCACGGACGGGGTGTCCTCGTGCATCGTGACCACGTCGGCGCCCTGGTCGATCAGGGCGAAGGCCAGCTCGCGCGCGCCCGGCGGGTCGAAGAACGAGCCGAGCCCGACCATGCGCATCGTGACCTCGGGGTTGACCGAGCGCGCGCCCAGGTAGAAGGCGTTGGCGATGCGGATCACCTCGGGGATCGCAACGGCGCCCACGTATCCCAGCACGTTGGTGCGGGTCATGAGGCCGGCCACGATGCCCGAGAGGTAGCGCGCCTGGTACATGCGCCCGAAGTAGTTGCCCATGTTCTCGGCCGTCTTGAAGCCAGAGCAGTGCTCGAACAGCAGGTCGGGGAACTCGTTGGCCACGGCCAGCGTGCCGTCCATGAAGCCGAAGCTGGTCGCAAACGTAATGTCAAAGCCCTGGGATGCGAAGTTGCGCACGACGCGCTCGGCGTCGGCGTCGGAGATGTTTTCGGCCACCGCGGTGACTAGGTTGGCGTCGGTCAGGTTCGACGCCGCGAACTGGCGCCCCTCGTCGTGCCGGAAGGACCAGCCGGCGTCGCCGGGCGAGGTCAGGTAAACGAAGCCGGCCCGGATCGAAGGTTGAGCCCACGCGTTGAAGCCCGTCGGCCACGCGCTGAGCGCGAGCGCGCCCCCAGCCGTCGCCTTCAGGAACATTCTGCGAGAAACGGATTGCTGCATGTTAAGAACCTCCCTAGTGTTTTGTTGTCTTGAGTATAGCACAGCTCCCCCCGCGCTGTGAAACGGCCAGTTGACGACCGCGCCCGCTTTGGGCTAGAGTGGCCTCTCGGAGGGCATCATGGCACAGCGGGATCTGAGCATGCCGGTACACGGAAACGCCGGAAGGGTAGGGTTTATCGACCTGTGGGTCGTGTACACAGACCCGCGCGCCGAGGGGGTGTCGCGATGAGCCGGAACGAACCGTTGCTCGAGCTGCGCGGCATCACCAAGCGCTTCCCCGGCGTGCTGGCCAACGACCGCGTGGACCTGACCGTCGAGCGGGGCGAGGTCCACGGCCTGCTCGGCGAGAACGGTGCCGGCAAGACCACGCTCATGAAGGTGCTCTACGGCCTCTACCAGCCGAACGAGGGGGAGATCCGCTACAAGGGCCGGCCCATCGAGCTGCGCTCCCCCAAGGACGCGCTCAGGCTCGGCATCGGCATGGTGCACCAGCACTTCAAGCTCGTCCCGACGCTGAGCGTGGCCGAAAACGTGATTCTGGGCGCAAAGGCCGGGCGGGCGCCCTGGCTGCGCCTGGGGCAGGCGTCCCGCGCCCTCCGCGAACTGGGGGAGACCTACGGCCTCCACGTCGACCCGGGGGCGCCGGTGTGGACGCTCTCCACGGGCGAACAACAGCGCGTCGAGATCTTGAAGGCGCTCTACCGCGAGGCCGATCTGCTCATCCTGGACGAGCCCACCGCCGTGCTCACGCCGCAGGAGTCCGAAGCCCTGTTCAACACGTTGGAAAAGCTGGTCGAAAGCGGCCTGACCATCGTGTTTATCACGCACAAGCTCAAGGAGATCATGGCCGCCACCGATCGCGTCACGGTGCTGCGCCGCGGCAAGGTCGCGGCCACGCGCCGCACGGACCAGACCGACCGCGCCGAACTGGCCCGCCTCATGGTGGGACGCGAGGTCGTGTTCCAGATCGAGAAGCAGCCCGCGGAGCCCGGTGAGACGGCGCTCGAGGTTGAGGACCTGGTCGCGCTCAACGAAAAGGACCTCGTCGCGGTCAACGGCGTCTCGTTTCGGATCAGGGCCGGCGAGATCTTCGGGATCGCCGGCGTGTCGGGCAACGGCCAGCGGGAGTTGGCCGAGGTGCTTACGGGGTTGCGCCGGCCCGAGCGGGGTGACGTCCGTTTGAACGGCGAGTCGTTGCGCCGAACCTCGGTGCGCCAGCTGATCGAAAGGGGCGTCGCCCACATCCCCGAGGACCGCATGAAACGCGGCCTCGCGCTCCCCTTGACGATCGCCGAGAACGTCGTGCTCCACAGCTATCGGGAGCCGCCCTTTTCGCAAGGGATTTTGCTCAACTACGGGGCCATTCGCGCGCACGCCGAGACGCTCTCCGAGGCCTTCGACGTGCGCACGCCCAGCGTGGACGTGCCCGCGCGCCAGCTCTCGGGCGGCAACGCGCAGAAAGTCATCCTGGCGCGGGAGCTGCACGGGCAACCGCGCTTCCTGGTGGCCAACCAGCCCACGCGCGGGCTCGACGTGGGCTCGTGCGAGTACGTGCGCAACAAGCTCGTCGAGGCGCGCGATCAGGGCACGGCCGTGCTGTTGATTTCGGAAGACTTGGACGAGGTGATGGACGTGGCGGACCGGATCGCAGTGATCTACGAGGGCCGCCTCACGGAGGCACCCGAGGGGGCCGGCATCGAAACCCTCGGCCTCATGATGGCAGGGGAGCAGCTGAATGAACCAACCCACACGCACTGACGCCCTGGCCCAGAAGCCCGGCCGGCAATGGCACGACCTGTTTCGCTTCCAGGCCGAGCGGCGCGCGTCGGTGTCGCACCGGGCGCAGATCCTGACCCCGGTGGGGTCGGTCGCCTTCGCGCTGGTCGTGGGGGCGATTCCTCTCTTGTTCCTGGGCGTCAACCCGCTGGACGCCTACGGCAAGCTGCTCCAGGGGGCTTTCGGCAGCCTCAACGGCTTCGCCGAAGTCTGGGTCAAGGCCACGCCGCTGCTGTTCACGGGGCTGGCCGTGGCCATCCCGCTGCGCGCCGGGCTCTGGAACATCGGCGCCGAAGGCCAGCTGCACGCCGGCGCCATCGCGGCCACGGGCATTGCGCTCATGTTCCTCGGAACCGGGGAGACGTGGTCGCCCTGGCTCGTGCTCCCGCTCATGGTGCTGGCCGCGGGCGCGCTGGCCGGGATGTACGCCTTCGTGCCCGCCTGGCTCAAGGCGCACCTGGGCACCAACGAGATCATCACAACGCTCATGCTCAACTACGTGGCCCTGGAGGCCGCGCAGTACCTCATCTACGGCCCCTGGCGCGATCCCACCGGCTTCCGGTACACCGAACAGTTCGCCGAATATGCCTGGCTGCCGCGCTTCTTCGGGACGCGGCTGCACCTGGGTCTCCTGATCGCGCTGGCGGCCGCGTTGCTGATCTACTGGGTGTTCAAGCGCACGCGCTTGGGCTTTGAGACCAAGGTCGTGGGCGCCAACCCGCAGGCGGCCGAGGTGGGCGGGATGAGCCACGTCAAGATCACGCTCTGGACCCTGACGCTGGGCGGCGCCATGGCCGGGCTGGCCGGCATGGGCGAGGTGAGCGCGCTTCAGCACCGACTGCTGGAGGAGATCTCGCCGCCCATCAACCCGTACGGCTATACGGGAATCGCCGTGGCCCTGCTGGCCAAGCGCCACCCGATCGGCCTCATCCCGGCGGCGTTCGTCTTCGGCGTGCTGTTCGTGGGCGGGGAGCTCATCAAGCAGACGCTGTTCGACTCGATGTTCGCGTTTAACCTGGTCCAGGTACCGGCTTCGATCGTGCAGATCCTGCAGGTCCTGATCATCATCTCGATCATCGGTGGGGATTTCCTGGCCCGCTACGCCGTGCGCTGGAGGTGGTTGCGTCGTGGATGACGTGTTGACGCTGGGGTTCTGGGCTTCGGTGCTGGCCGGCGCGATCCGGTTGGGCACCCCGCTGCTGTTCCCGACGCTGGGCGAGATCATCTGCGAGCGCGCCGGCGTGCTCAACCTGGGGCAGGAGGGCATCCTGCTGGTGGGCTCGCTGGGCGGCTACATGGGCGCGTACTACGCCGGCGGGGACGCCTGGATCGGCCTGGGATTCGGCGTGCTGGCCGGCGGGCTCTTCAGCCTGATCCACGCCTTCCTCACCATCAATCTCAAGGCCGACCAGGTCATCAGCGGCGTCATGCTCGTGCTGCTGGGCATGGGCCTGACCGACTTCGTCGGGGTGGCCGGCAAAATGGCCGGTCAAGTGGTGGCTTGGCGCAACAACTGGGCCTTTCAGCGGCTCGACCTCACGCCCTGGGAGAACCACCCCAACGAGCTGCTGCGCTTCCTGGACAAGGTCGTGTTCGACCACGACCTGTTCGTCTACCTGGCCGTGCTGCTCGTCCCGCTCATCTGGTTCTTCCTGTTCAAGACGCACCTGGGCGTAGCCATCACCGCGGCCGGGGAGAGCCCGGAGTCCGCCGACACCCTCGGGATCCCCGTGAACCGCGTGCGCTACCTGTGCGTGTTTTTGGGCGGGCTGCTGGCCGGTGCGGGCGGCGCCTACATCTCGCTGGTCATGCTCAAGAGCTGGACCACGATGATGACGGCGGGGCGCGGCTGGATCGCGGTCGCGTTGGTGATCTTCGCCTTCTGGAAGCCGCAGCGGGCCATTTGGGGGGCGTACCTGTTCGGCGGGATCGAGTCGCTGCAGGGGCAGCTCCAGGCCGCCAACGTGCCGATCCCGGTGGATTTGATCTCGATGCTGCCTTACCTGGCCACCATCGTCGTGCTCGTGGTCATCGGCCGCAGCCGCGCCCTGAAGCGCACCGGGGCGCCGTCTGCGCTCGGGTTGCCCTACGAACGCGGCGCCGGCTAGCCGCCCTGTACCGCCGTACTCCGATGATCCGTGAGGTTGTCCGCGCTTCCGAGCAAGACCATAATGCCGGGGTTAAGAATCCATTTCGCCTTTCGAAAGGGTGTGCATGAAAACCGACATCGAAATCGCACAGGCAGCGCGACTGAAACCCATTTGGGAGATCGCCGAGTCCGCGGGGATCGAACGCACGGAGTTGCAGCTCTACGGGGACGACAAGGCCAAGGTGAGCCTGAGCGCGCTCAAGCGGCTTGAAGGCGCGCCGGACGGGAAACTGGTCATGGTCACGGCCATCACGCCCACCCCGATGGGCGAGGGCAAGACCGTCACGACCGTCGGGCTGGGGCAAGCCATGAACCATATCGGCAAGAAGACGTTCACGGCGGTGCGCCAGCCCTCGCTGGGTCCCGTCTTCGGCATCAAGGGCGGCGCCGCCGGCGGCGGCCACGCCCAGGTCGTGCCCATGGAGGACATCAACATCCACTTCACGGGCGACATGCACGCGATCTCGGCGGCGCACATGCTGCTGAGCGCGCTGCTCGACGCCCACATCTTCCACGGCAACGACAGAAACATCGACGTCAACAACGTCGTCTGGAAGCGCGCCGTCGACATGAACGACCGCGCGCTGCGCAACATCGTGGTGGGCTTGGGCGGCCGGGTCAACGGCGTGCCGCGCGAGGACGGCTTCATCATCACGGTGGCCTCCGAGATCATGGCCATCCTCTGTCTGGCGCGCGACTTCAGCGACCTCAAGGAACGCCTGGGCCGCATCATCGTGGCCTACGACCGCAAGGGCGAACCCGTCACGGCCAGGGAACTGGGCGCGCAAGGGTCCATGGCCCTGCTGCTCAAGGACGCGGTCAAGCCCAACCTGGTCCAGACGCTGGAACACACGCCCGCCTTCGTGCACGGCGGCCCGTTCGCCAACATCGCGCACGGGCACAACACGCTCATCGCCGACCGCATCGCGCTCAAGCTGGCCGACTACGTCGTGACCGAAACCGGCTTCGGCGCCGACCTCGGCGGCGAGAAGTTCTTCAACCTGGTCGCGCGGCTGGGGGATTTGAAGCCCGATGCGACGGTTGTGGTCGCCACCGTGCGCGCGCTCAAGATGCACGGGCTCGACATGTGGCCCGTCAAGATGGACGAGCTCAAGGCCGAGAACGTGGACGCGGTCGAGCAGGGCTTTGCCAACCTGGACAAGCACCTGGAGAACGTGGCCAAGTTCGGCGTGCCGGCCGTGGTGGCCATCAACCGGCGGCCCGAGGACACCGACGCCGAGATCGCGGCGATCAAGCGGCACTGCGAGCAGTTGGGCGTGCGCGCGGCCGAGTCCAACGTCTGGGCCGAGGGCGGCCCCGGCGGCGCCGAGCTGGCCGAGGCCGTGGTGCAAACGATCGAGGAGAAACCCGCCAGCTACGCACCCCTCTACGACGTGAACGACAGCATCCGGGACAAGATCAGCACCATCGCCAAGGAGGTCTACGGCGCCGGCGAGGTCGAGTTCAGCGGCAAGGCCAAGCGCAGCATCAGCCAGATCGAGAAGGTCGGACTCGACAAGATGCCCATCTGCATGTCCAAGACGTTCCATTCCATCACGGACCAATCCGCGCTCAAGGGCGCGCCCAGGGGTTGGACGCTCACGGTCACCGACGCCTACGTCTCGGCCGGGGCGGGCTTCATCGTGGCGCTGGCAGGCGACATTCTGACCATGCCGGGTCTGGCCAAGCACCCGTCGGCGATGGACATCGACATCGACGAGAGCGGCAAAATCACGGGTTTGTTCTAAACGGCCTTCACGCCAGCTCGGGCGAACTGGCGTCGAGCCGGATTTCGGCGGCCAACCGCCGGGCGGCTTCCCGCTCGGCGGGGGCCGCGGTGGCGGGCTGCAGCGCGATCCCCGCGCGCTCGTAGCCCGCCGCAAGCGCGGCCCGCGCATCCGCCATCCCCGCGCCGCAGAGCGCGCCCAAGGTGGTCACGCCCGCTCGCTCGAACCGCCGCGGCCGGCCGGCAAGCGTGTAGAAGCGCTCGATCCGCTCGTGCATCTCATCCAACGCGGTTCCGACCAGCACGCTCGCGTGCACGAGCACGGTCCCGCGCTTGCGCGCCTGGGAAAGCCCCGCCACCTTGCGCCCGCCCACGACGAGGTTGTGTGGTCCGTCGCAGTACGTGCCGGGGACGCGACCGAACCCCGCCTCCAGCCCGAGCGATCGCAGCCCCGCCACCATGCCCGCGCCCAGCGACTCGAACGTCTCGTGCACCCCGGCGGGCGCGTCGGCCTTGGGAACCACCACCGAGACGTTCAACACGGTCGCGTCGTGCCAGACGGCCGTGCCCCCGCTGGAGCGGCGCACCAACGCCACCCCTTCGCGCCCCAGCACCCCGACGGCGTGCGCGAGTCGGGGCAGGCGCACGTCGAAGCGTCCCAACACGAGGCAGGGCCGGTTGATCCAGAGCCGCAAGGTCGGGCGCGTCCCGACCCGTAAGAGCGCCTCGTCCCACGCCACCCCCATCGCGGGCGAGTCCGGTGGGGCCTGTGCCTCGAGCAAGCGCCAACCCATCCCGCCAGTATAGGTGCCAACGGACCGGTCGTCACCAAAGCGCGCCTTGAAACCCGGGACGGGAAGGGCGATAATTGTCCCAAACCACATGCAGGAGCCCTGAACATGGAGATTCGCCTCTACGGCGACCCGGTGTTGCGCCGGGTGGCAGAACCGATCGAGCACATCGACGAGGACACGCGCCAACTCGCCCACGGCATGATCCGCGCGCTCACGCTCGCCGAGGGCTACGGCCTCGCCGCCCCGCAGGTCGGGATGAGCAAGCGCGTCATCGTCCTCGACGTCGAGGAATTCTTCGACGTGCTCGTCAACCCTGAGGTCACCGACGCAGGCGAGGACGTGGTGGAGGGCACCGAGGGATGCTTGAGCATTCCCGGCGGCGAGGCCGAGGTGCCCCGCCGCCGCAAGATCGCGGTACGCGGCGTCAAACTGGACGGCACCCCGGTTTCGTTCGAGGCCGAAGACCTGCTTGCGCGCGTGATCCAGCACGAGATCGACCACTTGGACGGCGTGCTGTTCATCGACCACCTCGGAGAAGCCAAGCGCCTCCAGGTGCTGAAGGACTTCGAGCGCAAGCGGCGCGAACGGAGCGGGAAGGCCAAGGCCGGCGCATGAAGCTGGTGTTCATAGGATCCGGCGAGTTCGCGGTGCCCACCCTGCGCGCGCTGGCCAAGGTGACCCAGGTGCGCGCCGTGGTCACCCAGCCCGACCGCCCCGCCGGACGGGGACTCCAGCTCAAGCCCACGCCCGCCAAGGAGGAGGCACAGCGCTTCGACCTGCCCATCCACCAGTTCGAACGGCTCAAGGAACCGAGCACATGTGCCCAATTGGAGGCCTACGAACCGGACGTGCTGGTGGTGGCCTCTTACGGTAAGATCGTCCCGCAGTCGATTCTCGACGTCCCCCGCATCGGTGCCATCAACCTGCACGCATCGCTGCTGCCGAAATACCGGGGGGCGGCGCCCATCCACTGGGCCATCATCGAGGGGGAATGGCAGACCGGCGTGACCACCTTCTTTATGGACACCGGCATGGACACCGGGCCGTTGCTGATGCACCACGCCGTTCGCATCGACGAGGACGACAACGTGCTCACGCTCGAGAGCAAGCTGGCCCAGGTGGGCGCGTTGCTGATGCTGGAGACGCTCGAGCGGCTCTCCAAGGACGCGCTTCGGCCCGTGCCGCAGGACGAGGCGCTGGCCACCAAAGCCCCCAAGCTCAAGAAACAGGACGGCCAGATCAATTGGCACAAGAGCGCACACGAGCTCTACAACTTCGTCCGGGGGACGTATCCCTATCCGGGCGCGTACACGTTCCTGCAAGCCCAGCGCCTCAAGGTGCACAGCGCCGCCATCGCCGACGAGGCCGCCCAGGGCACGCCCGGCGAGATCACGGGCGTCATGCAAAACACACTGCTGGTCCAGACCGGGCGTGGCGTGCTCGAGCTCGTCGAGGTGCAACCGGCTTCGCGCCCCCGCATGTCCGCCGGGGACTTCGCGCGCGGCCAGCGCTTGGGAAAAAACCAGAGGCTAGGCTGAATCGGAACTCAGCGCGCGTTGGCCTCCCCCCGGGTACACGTCCGCTCGACCCATTCCGCGCCGCCGTCGGGAACGCGCGCCCAGCAGTCCAGCCACTCGTCGCTCAACGCTGGGGTCTCGTCCACGACCTCGTTGGTGGCGTCCCGCAGCTCTACCGTCTCGTTCTCGTTGCCGAATATCTGCCCCGGCACGTCCAACACGACCAGCGCCCCGGGCGACAGCGAGGTGCCCGCGGGAACGCGGACCTGCCCCTCGTCCTCGCTGCCCGCTCCGGCCACCACGGCCCAGCCGCCGATGTCCACGGCGCTCTCGCCGTCGTTGTAGAGCTCGACCCACTCGCTGTTCCGATCCGCCCCGGGCGGGTTGAGGTCGATCTCGTTGATCACGACGCGAGGCACGGCCAACGGCAGCTCGATCTCGAGCGGGCCGTCGGCGTCGGTTCGGCAACGCCCCCAGAGCCCGCGCCCCGCCTCGCGGGCTTCTTGGGCCAGCCGCACGAACCGCTCGGGCACCGCCGCGCCCGCCGGCGCGCCGGCCAGGCGCGCAAACCCCTGGGCCAACAGGATCGCGTTCGCCAGGGCGCCCCCGTCCGGGCTCAGGTGGACGTAGGCCCGCTGCGGGTCCTGTTCGGCCTGCTCGAACGCGAGCCAGACCGTGCGGCCGCTCAGCAGACGCGCGTTGAAGTCGGCCGCCTCGGGGCCAAAGCAGGCCGGGGCCCGCTGCGCGCTCCCCGCGCTCGGCGCGTCGATCCCGAAATAACGTACCCGCTCGACGTCCCCGTTCGGCAAGGCCACGTCGAAGGTGTCACCGTCCACGACCCGCACCACCTCGGCTCGCGCCAAGGCCGGTTCTCTCTCGGCCTGGGGCACCGCCTGACCCTGCGTCAGCGCCGCTCCGTCCCAAACGAACAGGGAAGAAAGCAACAACCCGCACGCGAACAACCGCCCCTTCATGACGTCTCCCTTCGCTGGCTTGTCCACGGACGCACCACGCTAGAGCGAGATGAGTTCCTTCGAGCTGCCGGTCAGGTTCCGGGCGCCGTCTCGCGTGACGACTACGAGGTCCTCGATGCGCACGCCGCCCGAGCCGGGCAGGTACACGCCGGGCTCGACCGTCACCACCGCGCCTTCCTCTAACGTGTCGTCCTTCAGGTAGGAGAGCCGGGGCGTTTCGTGCACTTCCAGACCGAGCCCGTGGCCGAGCCCGTGGCCGAAGTGTTCCCCGTGGCCGGCCCCCTCGATGAGGTCGCGGGCGACCCGGTCTACGGCCTTGCCGGATGCCCCGGCTCGGATCGCCCCCAGCGCGGCTTCCTGGGCGCGGCGCACCAGATCGTACTGCGCGCGCTGGGCCTCCGTAGGCTGGCCCAGGCAGACCGTGCGGGTCATGTCCGCGCAATATCCGTCCACCCGCGCGCCGAAGTCGAACAGCAACCAGTCTCCACGCCGGAGCTCGCGCGCGCCGGTCTCGTGGTGCGGCAACGCCGAGTTCGGCCCCGCAGCGACCATGATCGGAAAGGCCACGCCCTCGGACCCATTCCGGCGCAGAAAGCTTTCGAGTTCCCAGGCCAACTCGGATTCCAACGCCCCGGGTCTAGCCCGCCCGAGGACGTGGTCGAACCCTCGGTCCGTCAGCGCCTGCGCCCGCGCGATCGCCCCGATCTCGTCCTCGTCCTTGACCCGGCGCAGCCCGGCGACCGGGTCGTCGCAGGGGACGACCTTGGCCCCCTCGAGCGTGTCCGCCAGTTGATGGAACGTGTTCACGTCCAGCCTGGCGGCGTTGACCCCGAGCCGGTCGACCTGCCATGCCCGCACGGTCTCGGCCAAGTCCGTGACGCGCCGGATCTGCTTGAGCTCGACGCCCGCCAGCGTCCCGCGTACCCGCTCGAGGTAGCGGGAATCGGTCAAGAACGTCGCCCGCTCGGCCGTCACCAGCAGAACCCCGAACGTGCCCGTAAATCCGGTCAAATAGCGGAGGTTGGCCGCGTCCGATCCCTCCTGACTCACGACCGCGTACCCGTCCACGCCGAGCCCGGGAAGGGCGGCGCGCAAGCGATCCATCCGTTGTGTTTCGGGCATTGGGTTCCTCCCAGCCTCGATTAGTCGATCTCCCCCACCCGGCGCAGGTGCCGGCACGTACGACAGTGCCCCGCCAGCACGATGCTGCGCCGATCCACTTCGAACCCGAGCCGCTCGGCCACTTCCGCCAGCGCGTCGTCGAGCGCGCGGCTCTCGAACGCACTCCAGCGCCCGCATCCACGGCAGCGGAGGTACTCGTGCGCCGGGCGACTGTGAATGGCCTCGAAGCGGACGACCTCGCCCGCCAGGCGGCGCACGATCCCCGCCTCGACCATCAACTCCAGCGTGCGGTACACGGTGGACAACCCCACACGCTTCCCGCGCAAGCTCGCCCACAACTCGTGCGCGTCGAACGGCATCTCGCGTTCCAGGGCGGCCCAAGCCACGGCCGCGCGCGCCGCGGTCACGTAACGCCCGCGGCCCCCGAGAAAACGCTCGAAAAGCCTCAACGCCTCGTCGCTTTCCATGGATGAACGCGATTCTATCATCCCCGCAAGGCGTTTCCAAAGCCCCGGCGCGGGCACGTCAGCACTGCAAGCGGGGAGCTTCCGCCCGTCCTCCTCGGGACCCGCGGCTACGCGGGAAACTGGGGGGACTGAGTCCGCGCGCGCCGCCCCCAGCCCAAGACGACGATGAGCGCCAGGGCGGCCGCCCCCGCAAACCAGTCCCCCCAGCGCACGTAGAGCGTCTCGCGGTCGAGCAGCGGGATGCGCTCGTAGTGGACCCGCGCCGCCAGCGGCGCGGCGCGGCCCAGCGGCGCGCCCGTGGGGAGGTAGGCGCCCGTGATCCCGGTGTTTGCAACCTGGACGAAGGCGCGTCCGGTCTCCGCCGCGCGCACGGCTCCCATGGCGAAATGCTGTTCCAGCTCCGGGCTGCCCTTGAACCAGGCGTCGTTGGTGATGGTGATGAGCGCTTGTGCCCCGGCGCGCACAAACGCGCGGCTCACCCGCCCGAAGCTGCTCTCGAAGCAGATCGGGGTCCCCACGCGTCCCGCCCCCCATTCCAGCGGGCGAAACGCGTCCCCGGCGGTCAGGGATCCGAGCGGCAGGCCGGCCAACCAGCGGTCGAGGCCGAGCGCTTTCAGCTCCTCGATCAACGGGAAGTACTCCGTGCTGAACGGGACGAGCTGGACCTTGTCGTAGCGGCCGGCCACGGCGCCGGACGGGTCCAGCAAGACCGCGGCGTTGTATAGCTCGCTCCCCTCCCCCGCGAACGTGCCGAACAGGACCGCCGTATCCCGCTCGCGGGCGAACGAGCTCAACAGCCCGAGGGTGTCGGGGTCGTCCAGCACGAACGTCGGCAGGATCGACTCCGACAGCACCACCAGGTCCACGGGATCGGCGACCGTCTCGAGCAGGTCGACGTACCGCGCCCGCAACGGCTCGAGCAGGCCGGGGTCGGTCTTCTCGCGCTGCGGGACGTTCGGCTGCACGAGCGCAAGGCGCAGCTGCGGGGCGTCCTGCAATCCGCGTTCCACCCCGCGGACGTGCCACGCACCCCAGCCCAGGAGTAGGACCAGCGGCAGCAGTGCGGCAAGCGCGAAGCGCCAGCGCCGCCGGCGCCAGGCCAGCAACGCCGCGGCGTTGACCCAAAGAATCAACGCAGACAGGCCCCACACCCCGGTGAGGGAGGCGAGTTGGAGTAAGGAAGGGTGCGCGTGAAGCGCCGTCCCCAGCGCCCCCCACGTAAAGCCCAACGGCCCGAGGCTGTGGCCGTACTCCAGCACGACCCAGAGCGCCGGTGCGACGGTCAGAAGCCCGGCGCTTCCCGCCCACCGCGCGGCCCGTGCGCATCCCCAGGCCCAAACGCCCCAGCTTACCCCGAGGAGCGCGCACAGGGCGACATAGCCGATCGCGATCAACGGACCCGCCCAGTCCCAGAGCGTCCACAGCCAAGTCAGGACTAGCAGGTAGAACGCGAACCCGGCTAGCCAGCCCTGTCGAAACGCCCCCTGCCGCGCGGTGCTCACCCGTGCCAACAGCGGGACGAGCGCGATCCAGAGCAAGCCGTCCCAACCGTGCCCCGGAAACGCCAGCCCGGCGAGCGTTCCGCTCAGAACCGCCGGTGCGAGGAATCGAACGCGCTCCTCGGTGCGGCTCATTCCGTGCGCGCGCCCGGCACGGCCCGCGCGCTGGACTCCTGGATCTGGAAGTAGTCCTCGGGTTGGAGCGAAAACAGCTTGGCGATCAGGTTGGAGGGCACGCTCTCGACCCGCGTGTTGAGGTCGCGCACGTTGGCGTTGTAGAAGCGCCGCGCCGCCTGGATGCGATCCTCGGTGTTGGTCAGCTCCCGCTGCAGCGCCAGGAAGTGCGCGCTCGCCTTCAGGTCGGGGTAGCTTTCGGCCACGGCGAACATCGACTGCAGGGCGCCGACCAGCGCGTTTTCCTGCTCCGCCTGTTCCCGTGGTCGCCCGCGCGCGGACATGGCCCGCCCGCGTGCTTGCACGACGCGCTCAAACACGTCCTGTTCGTACTTTGCGTATCCCTTAACCGTTTCCACCAGGTTGGGGACGAGCTCGTAGCGCCGCTTCAGCTCGGTGTCGACGTTGGACCACGCCTCACGGCAGTGGTTGCGCAGCCGCACGAGCGCGTTGTACATGAGCGCGCCCCAGAGCAGCACGAGGCCGGCCACCCCCGCAAAGGCGTAAACGACCGTCACGCATTGCCCCCGCACGACTCGCTTAGGCGCCCTTGGACGACGTAGTCCGGCAGCTCGGACAACACCCCGTCCAACACGGCCGCCGCGCTCTCGAACTCCTCGGGCCCGAACGTTTGGGAACGGAAGGCGATCGCGTGCGGCCCGTCGAATTGGATCGAGAAGTGCGGTTGGTCCAATAGGAACTGCATCGTACGCGCGTGAATCACGTCGAACGCCCAGCGCTTGTCCTCCGCGCTCACGTGGAAGCGGCGACTGAATTCGGCCGACTCGAAGTCGATGTCGTCGAAGCCGAAGAAGTCCTTTACCTTGTCGAAAAACCCTTCGGGCCGGAGGAAGAGCGGCTTGAGCGGGAAGTCGTTGTCGAGCACCAGGGCCGAGAACGTGTGGTGGTGCGTCCGCCGGTTTCCCTTGGAATCCGTGGAGTGGGTTTCGTAGTGATAATCGAACGCGTGCAGCGGGCGGCCGTTCCACGCGCCCGCCACACGGTTGTAGGCGTAGCGGTTGCTCCCCTGCCGCAGGCAGCGGAACCCGGGATAACGTCCCTCGATCCGCTCCCGTCCGGGCTCGAATCGGTACCCCTTCGCTTGGGCCCACGCCCGCAAAGCTTGCCGGCGCTTGGCCTTCGCGTAAAAACCGTAGGCGATCATGCCGCCGATGGCCACGACGATCAGGATGACGAAAAGCGGCTCCACGCGACTTCCTCCTTTCGCTAAGGCGTCGTGTTGAACAGCAGGTTGACGCGTCCTTGCGGGTGCGTCACGGCCAGGTCGGCGCGCCCGTCCCCGTCCAGGTCCTCCGGGGCGAAGTCGACGGCCGGAACGCCCAGCTCGAAGTCAAAAGGCGCTTCGAACGCGCGCTCCGCACGCAGCAACACCCCGACGGCCCCGCGTGCCCCGTCGAGCGTGAGCAGGTCGGCTCGTCCGTCCCCGTCGACATCTGCAACCGCCAGGTGCTCCACCGACCCGGCCGCGGGCCAGCGGCCGGGGAACGAGAACAGCGCTCCGCTGCGTCCCCACCACACGCTCACGTCGCGGCTTCCGCCGTTCCCGATCAACAGGTCGGCGAACCCGTCGCCATCCAGGTCGCGCACGACCAGGTCCGTCGGGGCCTCGCCGGTGGCAAACTCGAGGTGGAACAGGAACGTCCCGTCGCCACGGCTCAGGTACACCTCGACCTGGCCCGACGTCCGGTTTAGCAACGCCAAATCGTCCAGACCGTCCCGATCGAAGTCCCCGACGGACACGTCGGCCAGATCCCCAATGCGATGGGGGGAGAAACCGTGCTCGACCCGCAGCGTGCCGTCGCCGCCCCCCAACAGGACGGAGACGTTGTCCGTGGTCTGGTTGGCCGTGGCCACGTCGGGCGCGCCGTCGCCATTGAAGTCCCCCACCGCCAGCGCGTGCGGCCCGCTGGCGACCAGGACGTTCTCGCGGAACACGGGGGCGCGCGCGGGATCGTGAAACGCCCCGTTTCCCCGCCCCAACAGCACGAGCACGACGCTGTTGACCAGGTCGGTCACGGCCAGGTCGGGGACGCCGTTGGCGTCGAAGTCGGCGCTGGCGACGTCGACGGGGAGCTTCTCGATGAAGACCGTACGCGGGCTTGGGAAGTGGCCCGCGCCCTGGTTAAGGAACACTGTAAGGCTTCCCCGCCCCTGCGCGCTGCCGAGCGTGACCAGGTCAGGCGCGCCGTCGCGATTCAGATCGACGATCGACGCCGCGCCGAGGCCCTCGGGCGCGGCGAGCGTGCGCCGGCCGAAATCCACCAGCCGGATCGTGCGCTGTGCCCGCCCCACGTTGCCGAGCGCGTCCGTGGCCAGCAGGCGCGCCGTGAACGTGCCCGCTTGCGTGTACAGGTGCGAACTCACTTGCCCCTGTCCGCTGGCGCCGTCCCCGAACTCCCAGAGATAGGACACCGTCCCGGCGGCCGGCAAACCCAGCTCGGCCCGGAACCGCACGGCCAAGGGGGGCTTGCCGGCCACGACCGAGGGCACGATTTCGAGCTCGAGCCCGGGGCCGCTCAACACGTCGCACCCCGCCGCCGCCAGCACCAACACAGCCAGTCCCCATACGCCGCACCAACGCACCGACGATCACCCTCTTTCGCGAAAGTCCTCACGCGGACCGCTTGAGCATACCAAACGGGCGTTGACTTTGACCAGCCTGCCGGAGAAGATAGCCCCATGAAGCTCGTGACCGGGACCCAGATGCAGGCCCTGGACCGGCAAGCCATCGAAAGCGTTGGAATCCCCAGCGCGGTCCTGATGGAAAACGCCGGCCGGGCCGTCGCGCGCGCCATCGGGCGGCACGTGCCCCAACTCGCGGATAAACGCGTCGTGGTCGCCAGCGGCAAGGGCAACAACGGCGGCGACGGCCTGGTGGTCGCGCGCGCCCTGCTCGAACGCGGCGTGCGGGTCGAGGCGTTCGTCCTGGCCGGGCGGGAAAACTGCTCGGAGGAAGCCGCGCGTCAGTGGCGCATTTTGGCAGGCGCGGGTTGCTCCGTCGTGGGTTTGCCCGACGAGCAAGCCCTGTGCGCGCTCGAGGACGCGCTCGCCCGCGCGGACGTCCTCGTGGACGCCCTGCTTGGAATCGGCGTCCGGGGCGCTGCGCGGGGCCACACCGCGACCGCGATTCGCATGATCAACGGCGCCGGCGCCTACCGCGTCGCGGTCGACGTCCCCTCGGGTCTGGACGCGAACACCGGGGGCGTCGCCGGGGACTGCGTGCGCGCCGACCTCACCGTCACGCTCGGCTTGCCCAAGACCGGCCTGCTGTTCCACCCCGGCGCGGAATACGTGGGCGCGCTTGAGGTCGTGCCCATCGGCTACCCCGACACGCTGGTGGAGGCGTTCGACAGCGGCCTCACCTGGCTCGACCGGGCCTTCGTGGCCGCGCGCCTGCCGGCCCGGCCCGCCTACAGCCACAAGGGCACGTTTGGCCGTGCCCTTCTCGTTGGAGGCTCGGCTGGAATGTCCGGAGCGCTTGCGCTGGCGGGCCGGGCGGCGCTGCGCAGCGGGGTCGGGCTCGTGCACCTGGCGTACCCCGAGACGCTGGACCCGGTCGTTTCGTCGGTCGTCCTGGAAGCCGTCAAGCATCCCTTGCCCTCGTCCGACGGCGGGCTGGACGAACGCAGCCTGGAGCCCCTGGCCACCGTGGCCCAAGACATGGACGCGGTCGCCATCGGCCCCGGCCTCGGGCGCGCGCTTGCCGCGCAGGAGATCGTGCGGGAGCTGGTCAGCGCGCTGGCCTGCCCGCTCGTCGTCGACGCCGACGGCCTCAACGCGCTGGCCGGTCATCTGGAACGCCTCAAGCGCGCGGCCCCGACCGTCCTCACCCCCCATCCCGGCGAGTTCGCGCGGCTCACGGGGCTTCCCGTCGAGGACATCGAGCGCGACCGCCTCGAAGTGGCAAGGGACTTCGCAACCGAGCACGAGCTCGTGCTCGTGCTCAAGGGCGTCCCGACCGTGATCGCCACGCCGAACCGTCACGTCTGCGTCAACGCCACGGGCAACGCGGGCCTGGCCAAGGGCGGCAGCGGGGACGTGTTGACGGGCTTGATCGCGGGGCTGATCGCGCAGGGAATGGGAAGCGCCGAGGCAGCCGCCTGCGGCGCTTGGCTGCACGGGCGCGCCGCGGATAGCCTACAAACATCGGCGCCTGCGCGTACGATGACGCCGGGGGAGCTCGTGGACGCGCTCCCGAACGCCTTTCCGACCTAAACCGTCTAAACGGAGCACTATGGGCATCGCCGCGGACATCACCATCCTCGTGCTCGCCGGCCTGCTGGGCGCGTTCGTCGCCCAGCGCCTCCGGCAGCCGCTTATCCTGGGCTACATCCTGGCCGGCGTGCTGGTGGGGCCCTTCACCGGCGGGGTCACGATCGGCAACGTCCACGACATCGAGCTGCTGGCCGAGATCGGCGTCGCGCTGCTCTTGTTCTCGATCGGCATCGAGTTCTCGTTCAAGGAGCTCAAGCTCGTGCGTGGGATCGCGCTGATCGGTACGCCGATCCAAATGCTCCTGTCGATCGGCCTGGGCCTGGGCGTGGGCCATCTGCTCAACTGGGGGTGGAGCGATTCAATCTGGTTCGGCGCCATGATTTCGCTCTCCAGCACGATGGTCATCATC
Source organism: uncultured Thermotogae bacterium (assembly GCA_964572855.1). GTDB lineage: Bacteria > Bipolaricaulota > Bipolaricaulia > RBG-16-55-9 > JAJCYT01 > CAZNGF01. The sequence goes on from CAZNGF010000002.1 coordinate 29,939, forward strand.
AAGACGCTGGCCAGCCGCAACATGCTCGGGACGCTCTCCAGCCGGGTCATGGTGGGCATGCTACTCGTCCAGGACTTGGCCATGGTCCCGCTCCTGATCGTCCTGCCCCAGCTCAACGACCTCGGCAGCGGCCTGTGGACGCTGGGCACCTCGCTCCTGCAGGCCGCGGCCTTCCTGGCCTTCATGGTGTTCGGCGGCACGCGCCTGTTCCCGATACTGATGCGCTACATGGCGCGCTGGAACTCCCCGGAGCTGTTCCTACTCACGGTCATGGGACTCGGGCTCGGCATCGGTTATGCGACCTACCTGTTCGGGCTCTCGTTTGCCTTCGGGGCCTTTGTGGCGGGGATCGTGCTGAGCGAGTCCGAATACAGCCACCGCGCCCTCAGCAACATCGTCCCGCTGCGCGACCTGTTCGGCCTGTTCTTCTTCACCTCAATCGGGATGCTGGTCGACCCGTCCTTCCTGTTGGGACACTGGCAGGAAGTCCTGTTCATCGTAGCCTTGGTGGCGCTTGGCAAGGGGATTATCTTCGTCGGCACCACGTGGGCTTTCGGCTACCGCAACATCGCGCCGCTGGCCGTCGGGCTCACCTGCTTCCAGATCGGCGAGTTCTCCTTCGTCCTGGCCCAGACGGGCGTAAACACGGGTTCGATCACAGGGGAGCTGCACGCCACCGTGATCGCCACGGCCGTGGTCACCATGGTGTTCACCCCGTTCAGCGCCCAATTGGCCGAGCCGCTCTATCGCCTGTGCAAGCGCTGGTTCCCGACGCCCGTGGTCCACACCGTCAACCGGCCGACCGAGCCGCTGCGCGACCACGTCGTGATCGCCGGCATGGGTCGCGTGGGCGGCTACGTGGCGCGCGTGCTGAAGCAACTGAACGAGCCGTTCGTCGCCATCGAGCTTGACCAGCACCGCATCGACCAGCAGGCATCCCAAGAGTTCCCCGTGATCGTGGGCGACGCCAGCCAGCCCGTCATCCTTGAGGCCGCGGGGATCGAGGACGCGCAGTTGCTGGTGGTCACGGTCCCCAATCCGCAAGCCGCGCAGGCCATCGTCGAGCACGTGCGGGGCGTGCGACCGGACCTCCACATCGTCACGCGGGCCAGCGGGCTGGAGCAGATGAGGGGGTTTCACGAGCTCGGGGTCTACGAGGTCGTCCAGCCCGAGTTCGAGGCCGGTCTGGAGATCACGCGCCAGGCGCTCGTCCACCTCGACGTCTCGCCCGGCGAAATCCAGCGCTTCACCGACGCTGTGCGCCACGAGCTCTACGCGCCGCTCTATCAGCTCCACGATGACTACCACACGCTCAGCCTGCTGCGCCACGCGCACCGCCAGCTTGAGCTCGACTGGGTCGCGCTGGCCGAGGACAGCGCGCTGGTGGGCCACACGCTGGGGGAGTGCCACATCCGGGCCAAGACCGGCGTCTCGGTGGTGGCCGTGCTGCGCGGGGAAATGGCCCACGCCAACCCGGATTCGGACTTCGGCTTACAGGCCGGCGACCGGCTGGGATTGCTCGGCAGCCCCGGGCAGATCAAGCGGTTTGTGCGCTGGGAACGGGCCGGGTGCGTCGACTAGGGGTGGTGGAGGTGGCGGGAATCGAACCCGCGTCCGAAAACGTATCCGCTCGGCATCTACAGGCTTAGCTCCGCGTTTTGGCCTGAGACCGCTCGCTCCCACGGAGCGGGATCAAGCGGTCCGGTCCTCCTGAAAGTCCCGGCGGCGCCGGAGGCAAGCGACGCCGGCAAGCACCTGTTGTCTATGTCCGTCGGTTCCCTAGGTGCAGCGGGTTCCGGGGACAGCCCTTCCTTAGTTCAGGGAAGGAGCGGCAAACGCTAGTTCGTTGCCAGTTATTGGTGTGATTGCCGGATTAAGGAGCGGACAATCGCGCTCCGCCTGCAGCCTCGGTTCAACGTTCCCGTCGAAGCCGTTCACCCCCATGTCAATGACCGTTACGCTCCTATTTTAGCCGAACACGGCCCATTTCTCAACGGCAACGGGCGCACGTTGCCCTCGCCGTCCGCCACCCCTTACACTGCGGGCGATGCGCATCCTCCGGACGCTCTACACGTGGCGCTGGCTCCTGCTGGGCTTCGGCCTCGGCGCGCTGCTGGTCGCGCTCCCGACGCCCGAGGGCCTGAGCGTGGCAGGGCAGCGCACGCTGGCCATGGCCGTGGTGGCCACGCTCTTTTTCATCACCGAGCCGGTCCCGCTGCCGGCGGTCGCGCTTCTAATCGCCGTGTTTCAGGTTCTGTTGGGCCTCGGCAGCGGCAACGAGGTGGCCCGCTCCTTCATGAGCGACTCGGTCTTCTTCATCATGGGCTCGCTCATGATCTCGGTCGCGCTCGTGAAGCAGAAGCTCGACCGGCGCATCGCCTACGGCATCATGCGCGCCACCGGGCCCGACGTGCTGCGCATCCTGTTCGGGTTCACGGCCGTCTCTGCCCTGCTGTCCTCGCTCATCGGCGAGCACACCGTCGCCGCCATGATGCTCCCGGTCGCCCTGGCCATCCTGGGCCACGTGCGCCACGAGACCCCGGACGTGCGCGGGTTGGCCGCCGTGTTGCTGTTCGCGATCGCCTACGGCACGGCCATCGCCGGCATCGGAACCCCGTCGGGCGGCGCGCGCAACGCCATCATGATCGACTACTGGCGCCAGCTCGCCGACGTCGAGGTGAGCTACCTGCAGTGGATGGCCTACGCCTACCCGCTGGTCGTCGTCCAGATCCCGCTGCTCATCGGCGTGCTCTGGTGGACTTTCAAGCCCGAGGTGCGCGACATCCGCCGGGCGCTCGTGCGCCTGCGCCGAGAGGTCCATTCCGAGGGCGGCCTCAATCGCCAGGATAAGGCCGTCATCGCGGTCTTCCTGCTCACCATGCTCGGCTGGGTCACGATGAGCGAGTCGCTCGGTTTGGGGATCGTCGCGCTCAGCGGGGCGACGCTCTACCTGCTGTTCGGGCTCGTGCGCTGGGAGGACCTCAACGGGGGTGTCAACTGGGGCGTCGTCTGGCTCTACGCGGCCGCCATCTCGCTCGGCGTCCAGATGAAGAACTCCGGCGCGGCGCAGTGGGTGGCGGAGAACTTCCTGGCGCTGCTGGCGACCGTCAACATGGACAGCGGATTCCCCCTGCTCATGGCCCTCAGCGTGCTGGCCGTGCTCGTGACGCACACCATGAGCGCCGGCGCGGCCGTGGCCGTGCTCGGTCCCGTCACGCTGCAGATCGCCTCGCTCTCGGGTGACAGCTTGCTGTTGGCGGGCTTTGCCACGGCCATCGGCTCGGCGTTTGCCTACATGGTGGTGGCCAGCCATCCCTCGCCCGCCATCATCTACTCCAGCGGTTACCTGAAGACGCGCGACTTCCTGCGGGTCGGTGCGCGCATGGCCGTCGTCTCGTTGCTCGTGCTCTGGCTGGCCATGGCGGTATATTGGCCTTTGCTGGGAACCTGAGGTGGTTGAAACCGTGTTCCGAAAAACCGTGATCCCGATCGCCTACCTGCCGACCTCGGCCGCGACCTTGCGCTGGGGGGCACGGCTCACGCGTCGCCTCGGCAGCGACCTTACCGTGCTCTACACCGCGCAGGCCGCCCAGCAGGGCCCGCTGCACGCCAGCCTGGCGGCCGAGAAGATGTCCGAATGGGGGGTCGAACCGCCCAGCTTCGGTATCCTGCGCGAGGCCGAGGACGTGCTCAAGGCCGAGGGCGCGCTCATGCTGGACGCCCGGGGACGGGTGGTGGAACGGCACGCCTTCAAGGCCGTCGACCGCGGCCTCTACGAGGTGCACGCGCGCGGCCCGCAAGGCGAAAACGTGCGCTTCCGGCTGCGGGAGGGTGCGGTCGTGAGCCAGATCCTGCAGGAAGTTGAGGACCCGTCCTACGACCTCATCTGCGTGGGCACCCGCGGCCGGCGCGGCTTCCGGCGCCACCTGCTGGGGAGCATCGCGCAGGACGTGGCCATGCACGCGCCGTGCTCGGTGCTGGTCGCCAAACACCTGGACCAAATCGAGCGGGTGCTCGTCGGCGTGACCGGCCGTGAGAGCTCGCGCGAGGCGTTGCGCCAGGCCGCCCAGCTGAGCCGCGCGCTCGAGCTCCCGCTCGAGCTCATCGCCATCTTCCCGAGCCCGGAACAGCGCGACGCCGCGGAGCAGAACCTCGCGGCGGGCATAGCGCTGGCCCGCGAGCTGGGCGTCGCTGCCACGCCGCGTCTCGAGCGCGGCGACCCCGCCCGGGTGCTGATCCACACCGCACTCGAGGGCACGCTGCTCGCGCTGGGGCGCACGCCGCTCTCGATGGTGCAAAAGTTCTTCCTCGGCGACACCTCGATCAAAGTTCTGGATCAAGGCCGGTGCTCGGTTCTCATTGCCGTCCCCCCCCGCCAGCCCGTGGAGGAAGACCGAACCGACGATTGAGACCCTTCGGCCCCGGCCGAGATCGGCACATGTCGGCTCGACCCGGGACAGACTTCGGCGCGCCCGCCAGCCCCCGTCCTCGTCCGCGGCGGACCGCTCCCGCTATGCTGCGTCACCGTGACAAGGGGGGATCGGGAGTCGTGCGCACAAGCGTTTATCGTTTCGCGGGGGTGTCGCTTGCCGCCGTGCTAGTACTGACGGCGTGGGGGCAGCCTGCCGTTGGCGCCGACGCCCAAGTCTCGCTCGTCGCGCTCAACCGCACGGTGCGGGCCGACCCCGGCGCCTTCGTGACCCTGACCTTCCAGCTTCGGAACGAGGGCGATGCGGCCGTCGAGGTCCAACTGACCGCCGATATGCCGCCCGGATTGTCGCTCTTGGGTGGGCTCCCCGCGGTCATGCTCGCGGGCGCCTCGATCGAAAGCCTGTTCGTCACCGTCATCGTGAGCCGGGAAACCGAGGCGGGGCCGGCCATCGTTGCCTTGACTGCACGCATCGCGGGGGGAATGGCGCGCGCCGAGGCGACCGTCGACGTCGAGCGCGTGGCCGGCCTTAGCTTGCGCCCTCCCCCGGATGGCTCGGCCGAGCCCGGCCAGTCCATCACGCTCGAATTCGGCGTAACCAACGACGGCAACGGCCCCGACCGGGTCGCCTTGGACGTGGACGCCCCGGCGGCGGTACAGGTCGCACCGACAAGCGCCTCGCTTACGCTGCTCGCGGGCGAAACCCGCCGGCTTGCGGTCACGCTGACCGTGCCGGCCGAAACCGACCTGCCGCGGGTTCGCGTCACGCTCGTGGCCAGCTCCACCAGTTTCCCGACCGTGAGCGCTCGGGCAACGACCACGCTCGACGTGCTCCCTCCGCTGCCCGAGGCCGTGGGCGGGCGCCTCGTGCTCGAGGTGCCCAGCACCTTCGCGCTGGGGCCGACCGTCCTCCCCAACCGCGACGTCCCGCTGGTGCTCACGGCCAGTGTGGCGGGCGCGGCCGACTTCGACGACGGGGACCGCATCGACTATCGCCTCGCGCTCGACAACCTGGCCGTGCGCGACCTGCGTTTCGAACTGCGCCGCGGCGCGGTCGAGACCCGACTGGGTCGGCTCGCTGTGACCTGGACCGAACTGATCGATCAAGCCGGAGACGGTGCTCAGCTCACGCTCGAGGGCCTGCCGTTGCAGGGGGCCGTGAGCCTGGCTGCGCTGCTCGACGGGCTCTGGCCCCGCGTGGGGACCCAACTCGGCGCGGATGTGGTCGGTATGCGACTCCAACTCAGCCAGCTCGCCCGCTTCGACCCCGAAGGGCGGGTCTGGCTCGGGTCGCTCTCGCTTACGCAATCCGTGGGCGAGGCGATTCGGTTAGGCAGCGAATGGGCACTCAGCCAAGCCGATACCGGGGAACGGGTTTGGGGCAACGTGATCCGTTTCGACTGGGAGGGGGACGACTTCCGCGTCGACGGCGAGTGGATCCGAACCGACGCGGCTTTCCTCGGCGACCGGCCCGGCCGGCGCGGGTTCCGGCTCGCCCAAGCGCTCGAGCACGACGATGTGGCCGTGCAGCTCGCCTACAGCCGCGTTCTCGATCAGGGGAACGTCTCAGGGACGGGCGCCCTGCTCGAAACCGCCTGGCGCTCGTCCCTGCGCTGGACGCCCTCGAGCCCGTGGCCTTCGTGGGTCGCACGCCTGGACTTCGACGGGGCGCACGCCCCCCCCAACCTGGGACAGTCAAGCCGCCTGCTGGCCAGCCTGGGGATGCGCCAGGAGATCGCTCCCCTCTCCCTCGGTGCCACTGCCAGCCGGCTGTCGTCGGTGGACGCCACGGGCGCGCACGACGACTTGACGCTTCGCGCCGAGGCGGCGGTGGACCTGGCGCCGGCCCGTCTACTCCTGCGGGCCGGACAGACGCTTGCCGTCTCCCCGCTGCACGTCGCCCCGTCCCCCGCCGGCACCGAGCTGCTGGCCGCCCTGCAGCTCACCGGGGCGCTCGGGCGGGGGGCACTCTCCCTCCTGCTGTTGGGTGACGTGGTCACGGTCGACGCCGTGCTCGACTTACAAACGGGCCCCCTGCGCGCCGCAGCCGAGTTGGAACTCGAGCTCGACGCCGCCGGCCTGCTGAGCGCCGAGGCGCGCGCGGAACTCTCCGTGGCCTTCAACGCGCCGGTCGCCTTCATCCCGGTGGGCGGTCGGGTGACAGGGGTCGCCTTCGAGGACGCCAACCAGAACGGCCTCCGCGACTCCGACGAGGCTGGCATCGCCGACCTCGTGTTCCGCGTCGGCGACGCACGCGTCCGCACCGATGCGGAGGGACGCTACCGCACGCCGCCGCTCTCCCCCGGGGCCTACGAGATCCGTCTAAACGCGCTCCCGCTCGAACTCGTCGCCGGACCCGTTCCCGGAACAGTCACCGTGAGCGCGGGGGAAACGAAACGGGCCGACCTGCCGCTCAACCGCGTGGGCGTCGTGCGCGGCGTCGTCTTTGACGACCGCGATCAAGACGGCATTCGGGACGCCGACGAAGCCGGGCTGGAAAACGCGGTCGTGGACCTGCGTGGCGCGGGCCGCACCGCCCCCGGACGCACGGATGACCAAGGCCGCTTCAGCTTCAGCGGACTGGCCCCGGGGTCCTATCGCCTGACCCTCGATGTCTCCGCGCTCCCGCCCCGCAGCGAGCTCACCACCCCCGACACGATCGCGTTCACGCTTTCGCCGGGCCAAACCGTGGAAGCGGCCTTTGGCGCCTACCAAAGGCCGCGGGCCATCCGTTTCGTCCCGACCGCCACCTTCACCGTCTCTCCCGAGCTCCCGCAAGCGGGGGAACCCGTTACCTTTAACGGAAGCAACTCCTTCGATCCCGACGGGCGCGTCGTCGGCCACGCGTGGGATCTGGATGGAGACGGTCAAGCCGACGCGGAAGGCGCAACGGTCACGCGGACCTATGACCTGCCAGGCACCGTCCGCGTGACGCTCACCGTCCGCGACGACCAGGGGAACACGGACAGCTTAAGCCAAGACGTCGTGATCGCCGCGCCCTAGCTGCTTCCATCCCATCGCGCATATATGCGTCTAGAATGGTTGCCATTAGGTATACTTGGAAAACGTTGAAAGGAGGTGTGACCCATGCAGCGCCGCGTCGGACGCACGCAATCGCAGCGCGAGACAGCCCAAACGGCCCGTCTCCGTCGTGAGGTGTCCGTCGCGCGCAGCGGTGTCACGCCACCACAACCGCAAGAAACCTTGCACGTGGTCGCTAAGCGCCAGTTGGGGCTCATCGATCCGATGAGCGTGGTCTTATGTGGTTACGCGGGTCAAACCGATCGTTTCTTCATGGAAGCATCTACAAGGGCAAACCAAGCGAAAGCCTGGGGCGCAAAGCTACGGCCTTCTAGGTCCGCACGAACAAGGCAAACCCGCCGCGAGGCGGCGACGCAAAGCCACGGGTCTCTTGCAGACAGCCGGGCTACCGTAGCGTACCTAATGGTGGCAGAGCCGCTAGATGCGACATCATTAGGAGGTGCTTTTTATGAAGAAAGTAAGCATGTTGTTTGCGACGTTTGCGGTGTTGGGCATGGTGACAATGGCCGTTTGGGCCGGCAACAGCGACAAGGCGCAGGTTGGCTTCTCGTTGGAGCAGTACTTTTCACTGGAAGTCAAAAACGGCGCCAACGTCGAGTTCGGCACGCTGGACGCCCTGGCCGGGCCGTTCGAGAAGAAAAACGGTTCCGCGCTCAAGGTCGACAGCAACACGAGCTGGAGCATCAGCACCAGCAAAGCGGTGCTGACGAGCCCCAACGGCGCCAACGCCGACACCGTACTCAACGCCCTGGCCGTCTCGCTCGAAACCGAGAGCGGGATAGGCAAAGACGCGGACATCAAGGTGGATTACGCCTTGGACAACCTCGAGGACCTGCCCACGGGTGACTATGTCGTCGAGGTGACGTTTACGGGTAGCACCAAGTAACCCACATAAGGCTGCCACATAGGACCACTGCTGCAAGCAAGCACGCGGGGGCGGGTCAAGCGACCTGCCCCCGCCTCATTGTCCCCGACCGCCCAAGGTCATCGTCGTTACAGGGGGGCCTGCGTGGGTACGCTAGAATTGGGTACAATCTCCGTATCCACCCCGCTCCCGGAGGCTTTTGGCGATGGATTCAGAACAACTTCTTGCGCAACTGGCTCGGCTGCACGCCCAAGCCGCGCCGCAGGATCAAATCCTCAAGCTCAAGGAGGAGCTCGTTGAGGCCAACGTCGGCCTCGTGACCTCGATAGCCAAGCGCTTCGTCCACTCCGGCGAACCCTTAGAGGATCTCGTTCAGGCCGGCTACATCGGCCTCCTCAACGCCGTCCACAACTTCGACCTCAACCGCGGCACCAAGTTCTCGACTTACGCCACTTACCTCATCCAGGGCGAAATCCGGCACCACATCCGCGACAAGAACACCACCATCCGCCTGCCGCAGTGGCTTCAAAAGCTGAGCCAACAGGTCAAGCGCGCCGAGGAGCGTTTCTATCAGGAACACGGACGCCTGCCCACCATCGCCCAGCTTTCCGACGCCCTCAACATCGAGGAGGACGGCATTCGAGAAGCCCTCAAGGCCCGCGAAGCGCTTCATTACGTCTCCATCGATGCCGAGCGTCGAGAAGAGGATCCCCGTCCCCTCGCCTTCGACCCGAGCAAGATCCGCAGCAAACACCCGGACGAGTTCCCGATCGAGTACAGGATTAAGATCGCCTCCGCCATCGAGACGCTCACCGACCTGCAACAGCGCGTCATCAACGACCTCTTCTACGCCGGCAAATCCCAAGCCCAGGTGGGCCAGGAGGTCGGTTACTCCCAGCGCCACATCTCCCGCATCAAGCAAGAGGTCCTCGATGCCATCAGGGGAGAATTCGACGAGCAGGACCCCGAATAAGGTCTACGCGCCCGCGCTTCTAGGTATACTCCCAAGCAACGATGGGACGCGGACGGAAGGACGCCCATGAGTGATACCGCCAACGCGGACGATCGGGGGGAGTTCCTCGTGACACTGCTCAGCGACGTCAACAGCGCCATTAGCGAACTGGTCGACCTCAGCGTCGCCTGGTCGAACGGCGACTTCCCGCGCGCCCACGCCAAGTGCGACTTGGTTTTCGCGCGACTCGAGCGCGCCGCCGCGGCCGCCCAGGGAGAAGCAACCCGTTCGGCGCGTGCCCAACGTTACCTCCACCAGCTGGACGACGTTCGCGACCAACTGACCCCGCTGCGCCCCATCCTCGCCAACCGCATCGGTTAAGCCTTCATCCCGTGAATGTCTAACTCGGCCGCTTCCAGGTATAATCATTACCGCGGTCAAATGCCGCCGTGAAGAAGCCACAGCTTCACATCGCGAAAAAGGTAAACCCGCCGCGAGACGGGGACACAAAGCCACGGGTCTCTAGAAGACAGCCGGGCCGCCGAAGGGGTGAAGCATGAGACACGCAAACCTTAGCTTGCTCGCGCTTGGCGCGCTGCTCGTTTTCGTCGGCGGCTTTTGGGCCGATGGTGCAACCCAGACCGAGGTCGTTTTTCACCTCGCGCCGTTTCAAACCCTCTCGCTGGCGGACGGACCCTTCGGTGCGCGCACCGCTTACAGCGTGCACATCCCACAGCCCAGCGCGCGCGAACTCGCCCGCGGTCACGTCGACGTTCCGGGGGCGGTCACCCTCAACGTCCACAGCAACGCCCCGTGGGTCGTCAACGTCCGCGCCCTCAGTCCGGACATGGGCCACAGCGACGACGGCGCCGTCACCAAGCCACTCGCCGACTTTCAACTCCGCGCCGCAAATCGCCCCTACATCACACTCGATACCCAAGACCAACGACTCATCCAGGGAGACCACGGACGCTTCTCCTTCGAGGTGGACTACCGCGTCCGCTTCGACCCACGCACCCATCGCGACGGCGACTATGCGCTCGACCTCCTCTACACCATCACCAGTCGCTGACCTATGTGGACGTGCGTCCTTGCCGCTGCGCTCAGTTCCCGCCAAACTGACCTCATGAAGCCGCCCATCTACCTACTCATCGCCGCAGTGGTCCTGATTGTTGTCGCCCCGCCGGCCCAGGCGCTTCGCCTCTCCCGAATCGAGTTCGACCTCTCCCTCCCGCCCGGCGCGCGGGAAACCTTTTCCTTCCACGTTTTCAACGACGAGGCGGAGGAAACCACCGTTTCGCTCTCGCTGGCCGACTGGGATCGAACGCTCGACGGCGAGAATCGTTTCTTCGAGCCCGGCACCAACGCGCGCTCGGCCAGCGATTGGATCACCTTCGCCCCCAACCAGTTCACCCTCGCGCCCGACGAAACCGCCGAGGTCCGCTTCACCCTCAACGTCCCCCCCGACGTCCGCGGCACCCACTGGGCAGCCCTCTTGGTCGAAGGCTCGCCGCGCGAGGTCGACACCCAGGGCGGGACCACCATCCTCGTTCGCCGCCGTTTCGCCGTCAAGATCCTGCAAACCCCTCCCGACACCGGGGCGCAGGACATACGGCTCCTCGGGCTCGACGTCGCGGGCCTTAACCCCCTTACCGTTCACCTTCGCGTCCGCAACGCCGGCACGCGCAACCTCGCCGCCGTCAAGGGCCGCCTCGAGCTGCGCGACCAAACCGGCACGCTCGAATCCGTCCCCATCGAGGACTTTCCCATGCTTCCCGGCGCCGAGCGGCGCGTCACCGTCGCCAGCAAACGCTTCCGCAACGAGCCCTTCCCCGCCGGCCGCTTCCTCGTCCTCGCCATCCTAGATTTCGGCGGGGACGACCTGCTCGGCGGCCAGCTCAACCTCAACGTCCCAGCTATCCAGCTCGCCCCCCTGGAGCCTCAATTGTCACTGCCTCAGGACCTCGACCGGGACGGTCTGTTCGAGGATGTCAACGGAGACGGCCAACTGACCGACGACGACCCCGTCCTCCTCGGCTTCCACTTGGACAATCCGGCCGTCCTCGACAACCATCGCCTCTTCGATTACGACAACGACGGCGACGTGGACTTCGACGACGTGCTCGCCCTCCGCGCCCGCGTCGAAACCCAATCCGACGCCTAAGCCCTCCAGCTGTCCGCTAGACGAATGCCCGCCGCCTGACGGACTTGCGTCCCTGTGCTCCCGACTCCCCCGCGTTACATTGCACACAACATTGGGAAGGAGGACAATCATGCGAAAGGTGTATTCCTGTTTAGCCCTGCTATTGCTTGCCGTTTCCCTCGTCTCAGCAGTCCCCACAGACGCCTATGCCCGCGACGGTGCGGCCGGCGGCGTCTTCTTCGATCCGGCCGGTGGTCTCTCCGACGGCGGCGTGCTCCCCATGACCCGTCTAGTACTCGGCAGCGGCTTCACCGTTGCTCATCTCGACATCCTCTTCGGCATCTCCACCGCGTCCATCCCCAACCCGGGCGTTCGCTTCCTCCCGTATTGGGTCTTGAACTTCCCGCTCAAGTTCAGCTCCCTGGCCGTTCTCACACCATACTTTGGGGTCTCCCCGGTCCTCTTCACCACCAGCGCACTCGCCGTGCCGCCTGCCGCCGACTGGATCTTCAAGTTCGGCACCACCTTTACCTTCGGCGGTTTTGGCTTTTTCGCAGAAACCGGCTTCTTCGTCCCCTTGGCCTCGTTCCCGGCCTTCGCCGTAGGCTTCAGTGTCGATTTCGAATCCATGGATTCCCTCTTTTGCGACACGTGCATCGACGAATCCGTCTACTGAGTTCCGCCCGTACCGCAGAGCTTGCCGGCGCCGCCCGCAGCCGCAACCTCCCCTTGGGCAAGCTCCCCCAACGCGCCCGCTCGCCCCGTTTGCCGTCGCCATCGGGTCCGCCTACAATCCACGCCATGGCCAATCGCAAATCCCACACCCCCGACCTCTCAACCGAACAGCGACGCTCGCTCCACCGTTGGATGCGCCTCGGCCGCCTCCTAGACGAACGCCTCCTCAAGCTCCAGCGCCAGGGCCGGATCGCCTTCTACGGCACTGCAACCGGCGAAGAAGCCGCCGTCGCCGGCAGCGCCTTCGCCCTCTCCCCAGATGACTGGATCTTCCCCGCACTTCGCCAAGGCCTCGCCGCCCTCATGCGCGGCATGCCTCTCGACGCGTACATCGCCCAGTGCATCGGAAACGCAAAGGACGTGGCGAAAGGACGCCAGATGCCCGTCCACTACGCCTATCGGGCCGCCAATTTCGTCTCCTGGAGTAGCTGCATCGCCACCCAGCTTCCCCATGCCGTCGGCATGGCTTATGCCGCCCGTCTCAAAAGACACGAACGCGTCGCACTCGCTTACCTCGGTGACGGTGCCACCTCCGAGGGCGACTTTCACGTCGCCATGAATTTCGCCGGCGTCTATCGCCTTCCCGTCGTCTTCTTCTGCCAGAACAACCAATGGGCCATCTCCGTCCCAATCGAACGCCAAACCGCCTCCGCCAACATAGCAGCCAAGGCGGCCGCCTACGGCTTTCACGGCACCCGAATCGACGGGAACGACGTGCTGGAAGTCTATCGAGCCACCCGAAAAGCCGTACTCAAGGCACGGGCCGGCCAAGGCCCCACCCTCATCGAGGCCGTCACCTACCGCGTCGGCAGCCATTCCTCCTCTGACGATCCCACCCGCTACCGCGACCCCGCCGAACACGAAGCCAGGAGCGCCAAGGACCCGATTTCAGCATATCGCGAAAAACTCATCGCCGACGCCATCTGGGATCCCGATCGCGAGCTACAGCTCACCCAGGCCCTGGACCAACAAATCACCCGCGCCATCCGAGCGGCCGAAAACGCACCCTCCCTGCCACCACACACCCTCTTCACCGACGTCTTCGCCCAACCTCCCGCCTCGCTGACCAAACAGCAAAGCCAACGCACCTAAACCCCTTGCTTTTCCCCTATCCCGCTCGTTAACCTAGGCCAAACAACTACCTGGAGGCACACATGCGCCCCACATTCATTGCAATCCTAGCCTCGGTCACCCTCAGCCTCGCCGCACCCCACGCTCAAGCCCAGTCGGTGTCTATCCTTCAACCCCTCCAAGACGCAACCGTCTGGGGCAGTCAGGTCACGGTACGTTGGACCTCCGACGACGCCGAGAACGCCGCCGAAACCACACAAACCCACTATCACCTCTTCCTGACAAAGGGCATCCAAACCGAACTGAACCTTCAACCCGACGAACCCATCGGCTCCGAAGCCATCCACACCACAGAAGAATCGCACACCTACACGGACCTCTCCGCAGGCACATACACCTTTCACGTGGCCCTAGCCGACGAAAACCACGTTCCCCTCGAACCAAACGCCATCGCGACCGTCCAATTCAAAGTCCGCACCCCGGACGAACGTCCCACCGCAGACCTCCCCAACTGGCTCATCGTAACCGGCGTGGGCGTACTCCTCTTGGGAGCGGTCCTACTCACGCGTACCTTTTAAGGCAAATTCGCATACAGGGGGGCGGGGAAGGGAGGCATGAACCCAAAACAAAAACATGCCTCCCTTCCCCGCCTCCCGAATACCCATCGCACACTGCCGACCAAGCTTCGTTTGACACGGGACGACACCGACCATACCCTATGCTCACTCCACCCAAGGAATGAAACCGTGGATAAACCAATCCTTATCTCCGGCAACGCAAATCCCGAACTCGCTTCCGAAATCGCAACGCACCTCGAACTTCCCCTCTGCAACGCAAGCATCCGCCGTTTCGAGGATGGAGAAATCAGCCTCTACATCAGCGAAACAGTCAGGGGGCATAACGTCTACGTCCTTCAACCCACCTGCCCCCCCGTCAACGACAACCTCATGGAACTCCTGCTCATCATCGATGCCCTCCGCCGCGCATCCGCTCGCCAAGTCACGGCCGTCATTCCCTACTTCGGATATGCAAGGCAAGACAGAAAACACATCGGAAGGGTTCCAATCAGCGCCAAACTCGTCGCAAACTTGATCACAACGGCCGGCGCCCACCGCGTCCTCACCCTTGACCTTCACGCAGGCCAAATCCAGGGATTCTTCAACATCCCGGTTGACAACTTGCGACCCGACTACATCCTCGCCAATCATTTCCGCGACCTTCAAAGCGACCCGAACACCGTCATCGCCACCCCCGACATCGGCGGCGTCAAACGAGCCCGACAGCTAGCCGAACGCCTCAACCTCTCCCTCATCATCGTCGAGAAAAGACGCCTCTGGCAACAAGAACAAACCGAGGTCATGAACGTCATCGGCGACGTCGGCGGCAAAAAGGTCCTCCTCGTGGACGACATCCTCGCCTCGGGTGGCACCATCGTCAACGCCACCAAGGCCCTCCTCGCCAGCGGAGCACGCGAGATCTGGGCCGCCTGCACCCACGCCGTCTTCTCTTCAGGCGCCCTTCAAAAGCTCAACGACTCCCCTCTCAAACGCCTCGTCGTCACCAATTCCATTCCCGCCCGGCACGACGAAACACCCCTCGTCCAGCGCATCTCCATCGGCAAGCTGTTCGCCGAAACCATCAAACGGATCGACCATGGCGAGTCCGTCAGCAAGCTCTTCCCGCACGACTAACCCCCTCGGCTTGACGTTCACTGATCCTTTCCGGTATACAAGATCAAAAAGGGCAAGCCAACTGCCATTCAACACCGCCCAAAACCCACCGAGGAGGTGAGCGCTTCGCACTTCCAATCGTCTGCCCAACACATCAAGGAGGTTGCCATGACACAAAGAAATTCGTTCGTCGCGGCATTGTCACTACTGGCCGTTCTCGCCTTCGCCGCACCGACAACCGCCGAAACCCTGAGCGTCTGCCCATCCGGTTGCAGCTTCAATTCGCTCCAATCGGCCGTCGCCAACGCCTCAAAGGGCGACGTCATTGCCCTCGGCGCCGGCACCTTCATCGGCCCCGTCCGCATAGACAAATCACTCACCATCAAGGGACAAGGCGCTTCCTCCACCATCGTCGGCGGCGGCCTCATCGTCGGCGGCGTCAACCTCGACGTCCGCATCGAATCCGTGACACTCACCCGTGGGCTAAACGGGCTCGCCGTCCTTGGTATCTCCAATGTCGTCGTCCAGGACGTCACCATCGCCGAGAACATCGCCGACGGCGTCCTCGTCACCGACCGCTCGCTCGCCACCCTCTACAATGTCGACGTCGTCCGCAACGGTTCGGTCCTCGCTGGCAATCCCGTCGGGGCCGGCCTCTCCGCCAACGGCGCCGGCCGCATCGTCACCTCCGACGTCACCATCGCCGAAAACGTCAGCGCGGGGGTGGCCGCCTTCGGCCAGTCCAACGTCCAGCTCGGTACCCTGACCCAGGTGCTACGCAACGGCACCGCCCAAGGCATCGTCCCCGGTTTCGGCGGCGAGGGCATCGTCTTCGGCGGAACCTCCACCGGTACCGTGGACGCCGTCCTCGTCCAGGCCAACGGCGCCGCGGGCATCGCCGTGCGGGAGTCCGCCAACGTCACCATCCGCAACACCCAGGTACTGCAGAACGCGGGCGTTGGCATCCAAATTGGCGGTCCTGTCTCCAGCAATCCCGACGTCGAACTCACCGCAACCGCCAAGGTCGAAAACACCAAGGTTGCCCAAAACGGTTCCCACGGCATCCTCCTCGGCGACCTCGCCAAGGTGCTCGAATCCGCTATCGCTACCCTCCTTGGCAACGGCATCACCGACAACGGCGCCTGCGGGATCGCCCTGGAAAGCCACGCGGCCGACGCCACCATGGAAAACAATTTCCTCTCGGGCAATCCCGGGGGATCGGTCTGCCAACTCTAATCAAGGAGGTTCCCATGACTCATACCAAACACGCGCTTAATCGTCGTCAGTTCATCAAAACGCTGGGCGCCGGGGCCGCAGCCCTCTCCCTCTCCGGCCAACTCGGACCTTGGGTCCACGGGCAGCAGCCGTTCGTCATCGGCATGGCCAATCCCCTCTCCACCTTCTTCGGCCAAGCCGCCGAAAAAGCGCTCCGCCTGCGAATTCAGCAGATCAACGCCGACGGCGGCCTCATGGGCCGCCCCCTCTCTCTGGCGGTCTCCGACAGCGCCGGCCGACCCGACCAGGCGCTGCGCGCCGTCCAGGATCTCGTCCTCTCGCAGGGCGCCAACGTCCTCACCGGCTTCTTCTTCAGTGAAGAGCTCCTGGGTGCCCTGCCCTCGCTCCCGGCCTTCAAGAAAATCCTGCTCGGCACCGGCGCCTCCACGCCCATCGCCACCATACAGGTCCAGCAGGATTACGACAGCTTCAAGTACTTCTTCCGCGTCGGCCCGACCAACTCCTTCTTCATCCTCCAGTCCCTCGCGCAATTCGCGCGCGGCTACGTTGAAGGCGTCCTTAAATGGTCGAGCATCGTCGTCCTCGCCGAGGATGCCGCCTGGACACAGGCTGTCACCGACAGCCTCCCGACCCTGCTCCAGGCCTTTGGCTCATCACTCCAAATCGCCGACACCATTCGCTACGCCGAGGACACCACCGACTTCAGCTCCATCTTCCAGCGCGCCGAGGACACGGGCGCCGACGGCATCGTCACCGTCATGGCCCACACCGGCCTGCGTCCCACCACGCAGTGGGCTCAGGGCGAGGTGCCCATGCCCATGGTCGGCATCAACGTACAGGCCCAGGACGGTCGCTTCGACGACCTCAGCGGGGGCAACGCCGAATCCGTCGTTACCTTCACCTCCGGCGCCAAAGCGCCCATCACCCCCAAGACCGTCCCCTTCGTCGACGCTTTCTCGTCCTTTACGGACTTCCTGCCCGACGTGACCATCCCGTCCTACAACGCCTTCGCTTCCACCGACGCCATCGACGTGCTCCTCGACAGCGTCGAGCGCGCCGGCGTGCTGCCCGACACCGACGCCAATACGGACAAGGTCATCGAGGCCATGGAAGGGACCGACATCGTCGGGACCCAGGGCAACGTCTCGTTCTACCAGGTGGGCGAAACCGGGGTCTCGCCCGTCCGCCCGGACCTCGCCTTCCCCCACGACATCCGCTTCGAGTCCGCACAGGGGGTTTGGGTCCAGTGGCAAAGCGGCGCGCTCGAGGTCCTGTTCCCTCTGGAACTGGCCTCGTCCGAATTCGTGCTTCCGCCCTGGTTGCGCTAGACAAAGGCGTGACCACCACAACCGACACCGATCATACGTGCCGGGAAGGCCTGCTCCCGTGGGCCTTCCCGGTCTTCTAGGAGAACCATGGGTGCAGCGCTCGACATCCTCGTCCTCGGCTTCCTGATCAGCTCCCTCTACGCACTGGCCGCCGTCGGTTTCACCATGATCTTCGGCGTCGCCGGCGTCCTCAATCTTGCCCACGGCGCCTTCGTCATGGTCGGCGCCTACTTGGCCATCTGGGCCAGCTCCTTCATGAACTGGAACATCTATGCCGCTACCCTCATCGCCGTCGCCGGCATGGCCGTCATCGCACCTATCGTCTACATCGTCTTTGTCCGTCCCATCATCCATCGGCCCGTCACGGTCTTTCTGGCCACCCTCCTGCTCGCCTTCATCATCGAGCAGGGTATGATCCTTTTGTTCTCCGTCAGCCCACGCACGCTCACCCCGCTGGTCTCCGGTGGCTTCTCCCTGCTCGGTATCAACATCACTTGGAATCGCTTGATCGCCAGCGTCGTCGCGCTCGTCTCCATCGCCGCCCTCTGGCTTTTCGTCACCCGCACGCGCACGGGCAAGGCCATCTCCGCCCTCTCCATGGAACGGGTCGGCGCCGCGCTCGTCGGGATCAACGAGTACCGCATCCAGTTGATCGTCTGGGGGCTATCCGGCGCGCTTTCCGCCGTCGCCGGCGTCTTCCTCACCTCCTTCCTCGGCATGAGCCCCTTCGGCGGCAGGGTCCCACTGGTCGTCTCTTTCTCCATCGTCGTCCTCGGCGGCCTCGGAAGCATCCCGGGCTCGCTTTGGGCCGCCTACATCATCGGCTACGCCGAAACGATCACCACCCAGTTCCTCCCCGAAGCGCGTGGCCTGCCCTCGCTAATCATCCTGCTCGCCATCCTCGCGCTGCGCCCTCAAGGCCTCTTTGGAAGGGGGGCCGAGGCATGAGTAAACGCGCTCTGGTCAAACGCTTTCCCGACGAGTACTACTGGCTCGCCCTGCTCGCCCTCGTCCTCGTCTCGCTGCCCGCCCTCGGCTCGCTCAATGCGCTCACCATCCTCACCATGGCCAACATCTGGGCGGTCTTTGCGATCAGTTGGGACATCCTCTCCGGCTACACCGGCCAGATCAGCTTCGGACACGCCTTCTTCATCGGCCTTGGGGGCTACGCCAGCGCCCTCATCTCCGTCACGCTCGCCTGGCCGCTCCCGCTGGCCATCCTCGCCGGTGGTTGCGTCGCCGCGCTCGGCGGCCTCTTGCTCGCGCTGCTCACCACGCGCCTGCACGGCCCCTATCTGTCTCTGGTCACCCTCGTCGCCGCGCTCGGCACCGAGAAGATCATCCGCCTGCTCAAGATCCAGAGCACCGGCGCTGAGGGCGCCATCATCGGCTTCGAACCGCTCATCGGCTTCGAGCACGGCCTCGAGCACTTCATCCGCGCGCCGTACTTCTACTCGACCGCCCTGCTCCTGACCATCGCGCTGCTAGCCGTCGTCCTCGCCCGCTCTCGGATCGGCAAGGTCTTCGTCGCGCTGCGCGAAAGCGAACAGGCCACCGAAGCCGCCGGACTCAACACCACCAAGTACAAGCTACTCGCCTTCGTCGTCAGCGGCTTCATCGCCGGCGTCGGCGGCGCTTTCTACGCCCACTACCAGGGCAGCGTCTCCCCGGCCTCCCACTTCGCCCTCGAGATCTCGATCTTCTGCATCGTCGCCTCGGTCATCGGCGGCATGGGCACCGTCGTCGGTCCCATCGCCGGCGCCTTCATCTACAAAGTCCCCGAGGAAACCCTGCGCTTCCTGGGCAACTGGCGCTACTTCGCCCTGGCCGCCATCGCCCTGGCCGTGCTCTATTTCCTCCCCAAGGGCTTCCTCACCGAGGTCCGCCTCCTTCTCTTCCGCGTTCTCCGTCGCCTGCGCCGTAGAAACAAGCCGCCCTCGGCGGTATCATAAACCCATGCCGGCGAACCTGACCCCGCAGTACCACAAGGCCGAACAGCGCTACAAAGCTGCCAAGACCCCCGACGAAAAGCTCGCGGCGCTCCAAGAGATGCTTGCCCAGCTCCCCAAGCACAAGGGCACCGAGAAGATCCAGGCCCAACTCAAACGCAAGCTCTCCAAGCTCAGGGAACAAGCCCAAAACGCGCCCAAGAAAAAAAGCAGCGGGGCCGCCTACGACGCCATCGACCGCGAAGGCGCCGGCCAAATCGCCCTGGTCGGCCTACCCAACAGCGGCAAATCCACCCTCATCAACCACCTCACCAACGCCACCTCCGAGGTCGCCGACTTCCCCTTCTCGACCTTCAAGCCCGTCATCGGTATGGCACCTTACGAGGACGTCCAAATCCAGCTCGTCGACCTCCCGCCCGTCTCGCAAGCATACACCGAGGGGTGGGTCTACAGCTTGGTGCGCAATGCCGACCGGATCTGCATCCTGCTCGACCTCGCGGCGGGCGACCCCGAGCAGGGCTGGCGCGACCTCCTCGCCCTCCTCGAAACCGCCAAACTCCAGGTCGTTGGCCAAGCGACCCCGTCGGGTTTCGGCCCCAGCACCGGGGTCCACAAGGCCCTCCTCCTCGGCACCAAAGCCGACGCGGCCGCCCCCGCCCGCCGCCAACGGTTCGAGGACGCCTTCGCCGCCGACTTCGCTTGCCTCACCGTCGGCGCCCACGATCCGCTTGACCCGCTCCGCCGTGCACTCTTCGACCTGCTCGATGTCATCCGCGTCTACAGCAAGGAGCCCGGCAAGCCCGCCGACACCAATACCCCCTTCACGCTCGCGCGCGGCAGCACCGCCATCGACCTCGCCCGCGCCATCCACCGCGACCTCGAACAGGGCTTCCAGTTCGCCCGCCTCTGGGGCTCCGGCCAGTTCGACGGCCAGCGCATCCAGCGCGACCACGTGCTGCAAGACCGCGACGTGGTCGAGATCCACGCCTAGCGCTAAAACGTCATTCCCGTTTCACAAGCAGATCCCTGCGCGAGTTAAACGTAGAGGCGAGCAGCCCGCGCACGAAAGGCGCGTAGCGGGATGACAAGCGAGAGCGAACAAGGGCTGGGGTAAAGGGCGGGACGCGTCAGGCCTCGTCGTAGGGCAGGCTGCTCGAAGCGCACCGTCGGGATGGAGGCGCGCCCTTCCATGTAGGGCTTTGCCACGCGGTCCATCACGCGCCCTGGGGAAAGGAAAAGTACGAGGGGAAGCCTCTAGGGCTTCCCCTCGCGCGCGGTCATCCTGACTTGATAAGTTTAGAGGTCGGCGGCCGTGATGACCTGGACCTCAACGGGCATGAACTGACCGTTCTCCAGTTGGCTGAAGATGAGCGAATTCAGCGCCACCAAGCGACCGGCACTCACACCCAACTGACCCATCAGCGCGGGCTGCTGGGCGATGGTCGCGTCCATGTTGCCCATGCCGATTTGCTCCAGCGCTTGCCCGATGGCGTCGAAGCCCACCACCAGGATGCGCTCTCCGTTGGGACGGGTAGCCCCGGCCTGTTGGATCGCCTGCAACGCCCCCAGCGCCATGGAGTCGTTGGCAGCCACCACGGCGTCGATCTGATTGGGGTTGGCCTGCAGGATGTTCTGCATCACGCTTAAGCCCTCGGCTTGGTCGAAGCCGGCAGGCTGGTTGGCAATGATCTCGATGCCCGGCGCGATTTGCGCCAGCTCGTCCTCGAAGCCCTGCTTGCGGTCGCGGGCGGCCGAGGTGCCGGGGATGCCCTCCAGCTCGACCACGCTGCCGGATCCGCCTAACTGTTCGTTGATGAAGCGGGCCTGCAACCGGCCACCGAACACGTTATCGGAGGCGATCTGGGCGACCACCTGTGCGCCTGAACTGGTGTCGATGCCGCGGTCGATGGCAAACACCGGGATGCCGGCGTCGTTGGCTTGGCGCACCGCGGGTACGATGCCCGCGCTGTCAACGGGATTGATCAGCAACACGTCCACGCCTTGCTGGATCAGGTCCTGCACGTCGGATACCTGTTTGCTCAGGTCGTTCTGCGCGTCGGTCACCACCAGGTTGGCGCCCACGAGATCGGCTTCCTGCTGGGCGCCTTCCTGCACGCTCACGAAGAAGGGGTTGTTCAGGGTCGAAAGCGACAAACCGAAGGTGAGGTCCTCGCCCTGCGCCTGACCGCTGATGCTCCCGAGGGGGAGCGCCAACAGGGCCAGCGCCAGGGCCAATAGCGAAAACGTTTTGATGGGGTGAGACATTTTGGCCTCCTTGGTCGGATGGTTGGGTTGAGAATGGACCCTCTATCCCATCTATCACTCCTTTCCGCGCAGGGTTCGCTCGACCAGCAGCGCGACCAGGATGACCACGCCTTTCGTGATCTGCTGCCAATACGCTTGCACGTTCATGAGGTTGAGACCGTTGGAGATGATCTGCAGGATGATGGCGCCGACCAGCGTCTTGGCCACGCTGCCGCGGCCGCCGTAGAGGCTTGCCCCGCCCAGCACCACGGTGGCGATGACGTCCAGCTCCCAGCCCGTGGCGGCGGTGGGCTGGGCGGAGTCCAGACGCGCGGTCAGCATGATGCCCCCCAGCCCCGCCAGTGCGCCGGCCAGCGCAAAGACCGCGATCTTGATTCCCTTGACGTTGACGCCGGTCAGCTCGACCGCGCGCTTGTTCGACCCGATGGCGTAGATGTAGCGCCCCCATTGCGTGTCGCGCAGGAACAGCCAGGCCAACACGTAGAGCACCAGCATGATCAAGATCGGCGTGGGCACGGGGCCGATGGAGGACCAACTCAGCTGGGAAAACGTCTCCCCCAGCCCGAAAATGGGCCGGCCCCCGGTAAACAGCAGCACGAGCCCGCGCCCGATCGAGAGCATCCCCAGCGTCACGATGAACGACGGGATGCCTCCCAGCACCGTAAACAGCCCGTTGATCAGGCCCGCCAGCGCGCCCACGCCCAGGCCCGCGCCCACCGCCAGCGCCAGCCAGGCCAGCTCCGGGACGTTCGGCGGCATGCTGGTGATGACCCCCGCGGTGATCGCGCCGGCCAGCGCGGCCACCGAGCCCACCGACAGGTCGATCTCGGCCATCAGGATCACCTTGGTGACGCCGATCGCGATGATGGCGATCATGGCCACCTGGGTGCCGATGTTGAGCAGGTTCGACGCGCTCAAGAAATGCGGGCTCAGCTGCGACATGGCCAGCACGAGCAGGGCCAGCACCGCGTAGATGCCGTAGTCCAGCGCCAGCCGGCGCCATCGCTCACGCGTCATAATCCCCCCCCGCCGTGGCCCACGATGTACTTGACCACCTCGTCTAAAGAAGTGGCCGCGGCGGCCAGGTCGGCCACCTTCTCGCCCTTGCGCAGCACGACGACCCGGTCGGCAATGGAGAGTACCTCCTGCAGCGTGTGACTGATGTAGACCACCGCGATGTCTCGCTGCTTGAGCGCCTGGGTCAGTGCGAGCACGTTCTCGACCTCGCGCACGGCCAAGGCAGCCGTAGGCTCGTCCAGGATGACGAGCTTGGGATCGGTATAGAGCGCGCGGCTGATGGCCACGCTCTGGCGCTGCCCACCCGAGAGCCAACCCACCTCGGCCTGCAGCGAGGGCAGGGTCAGGCCCACCTCGCGCAGCAGCGTCTCGGCCTCTTGGGCCATGCGGCGCTTGTTTAGCACCTTGATGGGGCCGACGCCGAGGCGCAGCAGCTCGCGCCCGAGGAAGATGTTGCCCGGCACGTCGAGCGTGTCGACCAGGGCCAGGTCCTGATAGACCGTCTCGATCCCGAGCTCCTTGGCCGCCCGCGGCGTGTTGAGCGCCACTTCGCGCCCCTCAAAGCGGATCGTGCCCCCGTCGGGCTGGTAGGCCCCGGCCATCACCTTGATGAGCGTGGACTTGCCCGCGCCGTTGTCGCCCACCAGGCCCACGATCTCGCCCCGCTCCAAGTGCACGTTCACTTGGTTGAGCGCCACCACGCCGCCGAAGCGCTTGGTGATGCCCGCCAGCTCGATCAGCGGCGCCCCCTGGCCCACGCTCAAAATCCCACCCCGCACTCCAGGATCGCGTTGGCAAACGGCGTAGCCTCGCCCGTGCGCACGACGCCTTTGGCTTGGGCCAAGCGAGCCTTGAGCTCCTCGTGCGGCACCCGCTCCAGCGGCACGCCCTCGAACTGTTCCTGGACAAACGCCGCCAGTTCGCCGTTTTGCTCGGCCATCTCCTCGGCGACCGTCACCTTTTGGACCACCAGCTCGCATGCGAGCGCTTCCAGCACCGGCGCAAAGCCGGGCACCCCTGCTACCAGCGCCAGGTCCACACGCGCGACCCCGGCCGGGATGGGCAGGCCGCAGTCGGCCACGACCAGCGTGTCGGTGTGTCCCAACTGGGCGATCAGGGCATTCAATTGGGGATGCAAGATCCCTTCTCGTTTCATTCACTCTCCCTTCGTTGCGGTGCCCGCCGCCTTGCGAACAAACGCCTCGACGGCCTGGCGCGCAGGCATCGAGGGCTGGGCGCCGGCGCGCGTCACGCTCAAGGCGGCCACGGCGTGGGCGAACCCGACGGCCCCGTCCAGCGGCTGCCCTTCCAGCAAGGCGACCGCCAGCCCGCCGTTGAAGGCGTCGCCGGCCGCGGTCGTGTCCACGGCGTCGACGCGGTAGCCGGGCACGTGCCGAAACCCGCCATCGTCCAACAGGTAGGCACCGCGCGCGCCCGCCTTGCACACGACGGCCCCGGCCCCGCTGGACGCGCGCAGCGCGCGGCACGCCCGCTCCAGCGCGGCATCCGTGTCGGCGGCCTCCCCTGTCAGGAGTTCCAGTTCATGTTCGTTGGGCGTGAGCAGGGACAGCCGTTCCGTAGGCAGCGCGCTCAGGTCGGCGGCGGGCGCGGGATCGAGCATGACACGGGGACGCGAGGCCGGGAGGCGTTCCAGCAAGTGCGTCATGGCCGCCAGCGGGACCTCCAACTGGAGCAGCAACCAGTCCGCGCGTTCTACGGCCGGCAGAACCCGGTCGACGTAGTCCGCGTCGACCCGGCCGTTGGCGCCGGCGTGGACCCCGATCATGTTCTCGCCGGCGTCGTCCACCCAGATCGAGGCCGTCCCGGTGGGCGCGTCGTCGCAGTAGCGCAGGTCGTCGGCCCGGACGTTGGCCCCCTGCAATGAATCGAGCAAGCGCGGCGCCAGGTCGTCCCGGCCGAGCGCGCCGTACATGGCCACCGGCGCGCCGAGCCGGCCACAAGCCACGGCCTGGTTGGCCCCCTTGCCGCCCGCGTGGATCTGGAACGCCCGCGCTTGCAGGGTCTGCCCCGGCCGCGGGAAGGTCGCGACCCGCGTGACCAGGTCGGCGTTGAGGCTGCCCAGCACCGCCAGGCCGCTCATGGTTGCCTCCGGGTCGATTCGCCCTCGACCAGCTGCGAGGGAACGGTCACCTTGGCGGGCGCCGCCTCGCCGTCGGACAGCGAACGCACGAGCAGGGTCATTGCCTCCCAGCCGATGTCGTAGGCGGGGATTTCCACCGTGGTCAGGCGCGGCTTGGTCCAGTCCGACATCGGGATGTGGTCGAAGCCCGCCAGGCCGACGTCCGCGGGCAGGCTGACCCCGCTGTCCTCCAGGGCCCGCTTGGCTCCCAGCGCCATCAGGTCGTTGGCCGCCACCACCGCGCCGGGCAACCTCGCGGTTCCCAAGAGTTCCACCGCCTCGTAACCGCTCTCAAACGTGTAGTCGCACTGTTCCAGCGTGACGACCTCAAGCGGCACGCCTGCGCCCTCGATGACGTCACGAAAACCGGCCAGCCGCTCGCGCGCCGTGCTGACCTGTTCCGGACCGGCCAGAAACACAAACGAGCGATAGCCCAGTCCCAGCAGGTGCTCGGCCAGCAGCCGGCCGTCCTGTTCGCTGTCGCTCAGCACGGTGGACACCGCCGGGTGCTCCAGGCGCCGGTCCGCGGCCACCAGCGGGATGCTGCGCTGGAGCAGTTTGGCTAGCGGGTCGCTGGCGCCGTGCGTGGAGACCGTGGTGAGCACGACCCCTTCCACGCGTTCGTAGCGCAGCAGGTCGAGGTAGTCGTCCTCGGTCTCCAGGTCGTTGTTGGTGTCGCAAATGAGCGCGCTGTAGCCCTGCGAGCGGGCGGCGTTTTCGCAGCCGCGCACCAGGAGGCAGAAGAAGGGGTTGGAGATGTCGGGGACGACGATGCCCACCACGCCCGTCTTCTGGTTCTTGAGCGTGCGCGCGGACTTGTGGGGAAGATAACCCGTCTTTTCGATGGCGTCCAACACCCGCTGGCGCACGGGTTCGCCCACCGGAGCGCTACCGTTGATGACGCGGGACACGGTGGAAATCGACACGCCGGACTTGCGGGCCACGTCGTGGATGGTCGCGTTGGGCAGCAGTTCGGGTTTTTGTTCGGTTCGGTTCATGCGCCACCATGAAAACGTTTTCATTCAGACTAGCACATCTCTTTAAGCGTGTCAATAGGGGCCACAGTGCCCAGGATCAATTCACACGCTACGGCGCTCGTGTGTGAAGGGCGTCTCTCACTGAACCATCCAGCAGCGGGGTCTGGGGCATCGGGTTCAAGACCGCCAACCGCGAGGCCAAGTAGGGGGCACCCCAGTCCGTTGGCAGCAGTAACACGCGCTGGCAATCCCTCCGTGCGCCGCCTACTCTGAAGGCCTCATGCTCGCCACCAACCTCGTCCTCGGCGTCGCCGGCGCGCTCATCGGCACCATCGCCAGCATGATCGGCGTGGGCGGCGGCATCCTCATGGTCCCGCTGCTCTCCTTCTTCTTCGTCGCCACCACGCAGGAAGCCGTCGGCACCTCCCTGGCCGCCGTCGTCGTTACCAGCCTGTTCAGCTCGCTCAATTACGGGAGAAAACGGGTCATCGAATACCGGCTCGCCTTCGGGCTCATGCCCACCGTCATCGCCGGCGCCTGGCTCGGCGCCTGGCTCACCCAGTTCGTCACCTCCGGCGGTCTCGCGCTCGCCTTCGGCGTTCTCCTCCTCTACCCCGCCGGCATGATGGTCACCGGCCGCGAGCCCAAGGAGATCGTCAAACTCTTCCGGCTCACCCTGCCCGATCCGGACCGAGGCTACAGCCCCGTCCGCGTCGTGCTCATCGGCACCGTCGCCGGCGTGGCCTCCGGCTTCTTCGGCGTCGGCAGCGGCATTCTCATGGTCCCGGCCATGACCCTCTTCCTCGGCGTCGACATGCTGGCCGCCGTGGCCACCAGCCTCTTGGTCATGGGCCCCTCCGCGCTCATCGCCTCGGCCCAGCACTGGGCGCTGGGGCACCTCCACGTCGAGCTCATGCTCCCCCTCGCCCTCGGCATCGTCGCCGGCGCCCAGCTCGGCCCCCGCCTGGCCATGCGCATCCCCCGCGCCCGCCTGCGCCAGGCTTTCGGCGCCGCCCTGCTCTATGCCGCCCTCAACATGATCTGGAAGGGGCTCTCCAATCTGGTCTGATCTCGGCCATCGACCTCGCTCATGGGTCAGAAACCCCATAACTTTCGCTTAACCGCATGGAAAGAAGAACGCCTGCCACAAAGGGAAACAAGCGCCGACATGCGCGGAAAATCGCTGACGGAAACCTTGACTAATAGGCGAAAACATGCTTAAATAAGTCGTTGAGCTAGGTCACTGTAATGGGGGAGGTGATCAAGCGCGTTCACTCAATACACAACCGCAACAACCAAAAATCATGAGGAGGTTTAGCCATGAGTCGAAGCGTTCGTTTCGTTGTGGCGTTTCTTCTAATTGTGGGAATCGCTATCGGATGGGGCAATCTGGCCGCAACTCAAAGCACGCTCACCCAAGTTTCCACCATCTCCGGATCGGAATTCACCTGGATCTTCGCCACGGTCAAGGTTGAGGACATCGCCATGTGCCAAAACGGCACCGACGCCTGGGCCATCGGTATCGGCCCCGGAGCCTTCGATGACGCCGTCTTGTTCAAGATCACCGGCGTCAACACCGCCAACCCGAGCGTCGATCAGGACTCCTTCATCGGCTTCCCCGATCCCTCGCTCGACGGTACCTTCCCCGCCGGCATGGGCCCCCGCGGCTACCCCGGCCTCGAAGTTGACACGGCCTGTCAAAACGCCTACTTCGGCAACTTCTTCGGCGACAGCGTCGTTCGGGTGAGCCTCACCACCGGCGAACTCGTCTGGCCCGAGGACTTCGACGCCGATCCCAGCACGGGGCTGTTCACCGAGGAGCAGCGCGTCCTCTCCGCCCCAGTCGACGTCAAGCTCAACGCGCCCGCCGACGACAAACTCCTGGTCAGCTCCGCCGACGGCGCCGCCGTCATGCTGGACGCCGCCACCGGCACCGAGCTGGCCAACATCAACACCGGCGGTGTGGGCCCCGGCAGCATCGTCACCTTCGCCAACGACTGGGGCGCCGTGCTCCAGAACGACCAGACCATCGCCTGCATCGACTTTGTGGACAACTCGGTCAGCACCGTCACCGGCCTCGGCAACAACCCCTTTATGGGCGTTGCCACCGGCGACCGGGCCCAGTTCTACGTCTCCAACCAAGGCTCGAACTCGGTCAGCGTGCTCTCCGGCAGCGGCTGCGACAAGGCGGTCGTAAAGGAGATCGAGGTCGGCGCCTCCCCGCGCCACATCGCACTCTCGCCGGACGAGGCGTTCCTCTACGTCTCCAACTCCACGGACAACACCGTCAGCGTCATCGACACGGCCGCTTTCTCGGTCATCGAGACGCTCCAGGTCGTCACCGACGAGCCGGCGCCCGTGGGCATGTTGACGGTCTCCAACAACAACCGTTACCTCTACGTCTTCTGGGAGGGCGGCACCAAGGGCACGCCGGGGACGTTCCAGATCCAGGGGTTCGACACGAGCAAGCTCTATGGAGGCAGTCTGGACTGATCGCACACGATGTCAGAAGGCCGCCATGGGCGGTGACTGTGAAAACCACATCCCTTGGGTCAGGAGCTTCCGAGGCCCCGTGATCCCAAGAACGAGATGACAAAACCATTTCAGGGAGGTTTAAGCCATGCGCAAAGCTTTCTTTCGCTTCGGAGCACTTGGGCTCCTAACCCTGGTGTTGCTGTTGGGCGCCTTCAGCACGGTGGCGCAGCAGTCCGACGTGCTCACCATCGCCGTTCACGAGGACATGAAGGGCGCCACCAACTTCATCGCCAGCAACAACGGCCAGAACAACACCGTTTGGAATCGATACGTGCTCGGCGGCTCTCACATGAGCCTCTACGGCCTCACGCCCGTCTCCAACCAGCCCTTCCCCCTGCTCGCCGCCGACTTCGCCTCGCCGTTCGAGCAGGAAGGCGACTTCTTCACCTCCACGGTCGAGCTGCTCCAGGGCGTGCAGTGGACCGACGGTACCGAGGTCACCGCCGACGACGTGGCCTTTTCCTACAACAACATGGTCCGCCCCGTCGAGGCCACCGGTCGACCACTCGCCCAGGAGTTGGGCGGTTCCTTCTCGCAGCAGATCGACGCCGCCTTCCTCGAACGGGTCGACGTTGTGGACGACCACACCGTCAAGTTCGTCTTGAAAGAGGTGCCGGGCTTCTCCATCTGGGAGTTCAACATGCTCCAGGCTTGGGTCTTTCAGAAGGCCTTCTGGGAGGACCGCTTCGAGCAGGCCTTCGCCTCCGAGGATCCCGTGCTCACCCTTTCTAGCTTCGAGGTGCTAGCCGAGGAGCCCATCAACGGCCCCTTTGCCTTCGTCGACCGTGAGCCGGGCGCCTTCGCCGAGGTCGGCGCCAACCCGAATTACTTCTTCAAGGGACGCATCCAGCGCGAATACAGCACGGGCGGCTACGAAGAGGTGCTGCCCGACGGCACGACGCGTTCCGTCGGCGACATCAGTGGCGAGCTCATCCTCGAGGTCGAGGAAGGTCCGTTCGTCGATTCGGTCGTCTACAGCCTGTTCGGCAGCCAGGGCGAGGCCGCCCAGGCCGTCATCGACGGGGTGGCCGACTTCCAGCTCAACAACCTGGGCTTCGGTTTGGCCAGCATCCGTGACTTCCAGAGCGCCGAGAACGTCGGCCTGGCCGAGAACCCCGACTCCGGCTTCTTCTACATGTCCTTCAACCTGCGCAAGGCGCCGTTCAACTACCTGGCCTTCCGCAAGGCCGTGCGCTGCGTGCTGGACATCCAGGCCGTCGCCGAGCAGCAGCTCTCGGGCCAAGTCATCCCGGCCTACAGCACCGTGGCCCAGTCCCTGGGCTCCTGGCACGAAGACTTGCTCGCTGACGAGGCCAACCGCGAAGCGGCCTGCATCGGCCTCAGCGAGCAGGACAAGATCGCGCGCGCGCGCCAAATGCTGACCGACGCCGGCTTCGAGTTCGATGGCAACCGCTTGGCCCGCGACCCGGAGGGCAACGCCATCCGGCAGCTTGAGCTCCTCCACCCCAACGCGGCCTACGACAACAACCGCAACATCTACGGCCTGCACATCAACGACCGGCTCAACAAGCTCGGCATTCCGGTACGGGACGTGCCGGCCGGCTTCAACAACATCGTCACCCTCGTGTTCGCCCAGCAGGACTTCGACATGTGGCAGCTGGGCTGGACCGGCGGTGTGGAGCCAACCTTCAACGTCGTCGACCTGTTCACCCTGGAAAACACGCAGCCAAACGGAAACGCGGCCCAGGGCGGCGTCTGCAGTCCCCGCGAGAACGCGGACAACGGCTGCCAGGACCGCTACGAGGAGCTGGCCAACCAGTTCAAGGCGGCCACCTCCGTCGAGGAGGCCATTCCGCTGGCCATCGAGATGCAGCAGGCCATCTTCGACAACGTGGCCTACATCCCCACGCACAACACGATCCAGTTCGACGCCTATCGTGCCGATCAACTCGATTTCCAGGGTTTGGCAGAAGCCTCGCTGCTCAACGGCTTGCAATTCAACGACGGCTATCGCGAGTTCGTCCGCCTCAAGTAGAGGGCGTATCATGACGCGGAGATCGCGTTGACAAGGGGAGGAGGGGGTCTCATCTCCCTCCTCCCCGCTTTGAAAAGGGTTCGCGCCCGCATACAATGGCTCCTCGACCGCAAAGTGAACGGGCCGGTGATCCGCTTTGAGAAAGTACTTGGCCAAACGCGTGCTGCAGATGGTGTTGACGCTGTTCGTCTTCATGACCATCGTCTTCCTCATCCTGCAAGCCCAACCCGGCGACATCTCTAACATCTACCTGGCCAGCCCCAACATCCCGCCCGAGGCCAAACAGGCCCTGCAGGAGCGCCTCGGGTTAGATCAGCCGCTGCACATCCAGTACTTGAACTACCTCAGAAACGTGCTCACGGGCAACCTCGGCGTCTCCTTCAGCGATTACCCACGGCCCGTCTGGGACATCATCGTCGAACGCCTGCCACGCACGTTCGTCCTGTTCATGGTCGCCACGCTCACCTACTACTTTTTCGGGTTCAAGCTCGGCAAACTCATCGCCTGGCGCCGCGGCGGCGTGATCGACTATGGGGCCACCATCAGCGGCGTGATCCTGTTCACGGCCTACACGCCCTGGTTCGCCCTGCTCTTGCTCTGGATTTTCTCCAGCAAGCTCGGCTGGTTCCCGCGCGGCAAGTTCCTGGATCCGTTGCTCTGGCGCCACTTCGACATCAGCGCCAACTCGGTATTCGGCCTCATTATCACGATCGGTCTCGCCATCTTCGCGCTGCTCACCGCCATCTACATCGCCCAGCGCAAGCTCCGGCTTCGCCCGCTCACCAAGATCGGCCTCAACCTGCTCAGCGTGGCCATCATCCTGGCCGTGCTCGTCCCGCTCGCGCTTCAGACCGACATCGGCACCCTCGCGCTCGACATCCTCTGGCACTTGGTCTTGCCCGTGACCACCATCCTCCTCATTGGCTTCGGCGGCGCCATGCTCATCATGCGCGACAGCATGCTCGACGTCATCAAGGAGGACTACGTCCTGGCCGCGCGCGCCAAGGGCTTGCCCAGCAAGGTGGTCCGCGACCGGCACGCCGCGCGCAACGCCCTGCTGCCCGTGCTCACCAGCTTCGTGCTCGCCCTCGCCTTCACCGTGGACGGCGGGATTATCACCGAGACCGTGTTCTCATGGCCTGGCATGGGCCTCACCCTCATCAACGCCGTCGGAAACCAGGACATCCCCCTAGCGGTGGGTGTTTTCGTGTTCACGGGGATCTTCGCACTCATCGCGCACTTGATCGCCGACGTGCTCTACGCTTACTTGGATCCCCGCATCCGCTACGATTAGGAGGAAATAGGCCGTGACAACGCAAGCAAAATCCGGCTTCAAACCCCAACCGCTCTGGCGGGTTCGGCTGCGGCTCCTGCGCCGCAGCTTCGCCAAGAACTGGGAGCTATTCCGGGAAACCCGCATCGGCCTCATCGGCCTCATCATCATCGTCCTCTACGGCGGGCTTGCCCTGGCGCACCCCATCTTAATGAACTTCGTCTGGGATACGAACATCTACGACCCCGTGGTGGGCTACGACCCCGCGCTCACCCACCCGTCGACGCCCTCCGCCGCCCATTGGCTCGGCACGGATCCCTGGGGGCGCGACGTGTTCTCACAGCTCGCCCACAGCGCGGCCGCCGAGTTCTTCCTCGGCGTGCTCGCCGCCGTCATCACCGTGGTCATCGGCACGGCCGTGGCTTCCGCGGCCGCCTACTACGGCGGCTTCGTCGACACATTCTTCATGCGGCTCGCCGACGTCGCCTTGTTGTTCCCGCTCATCGCCTTCCTCGTCGTGTTGGGCAGCCTCATCGACCTCAACATCTTCATGCTGGCGCTCGTGCTCGGGCTCATCAGCGGCTTCGGCGGCATCGCCATCGTGCTCAAGTCGCAGGCACTGGCCATCAAGGTCAAGCCCTTCGTCGAGGCGGCCAGGATCTCCGGGGGGAGTAGCTTCCACATCATTCTGTCCCACATTATCCCCAACATCCTTCCCCTGACCTTTCTCTACATGATGTTCACCGTCACCACGGCCATCTTCTCCGAGGCCGTGCTGAGTTTTCTGGGCGTGCTCCAGATCCAGATGAGCTGGGGCATCATGGTCCACATGGCGGAAATCGGCGGGTACCTGCGCGGGGACTGGGTCATCAAGGCCTGGTGGCTCTTCTTCCCGGCTTCGGTTTCGATCACGGCGCTCTGCGCCGCGTTTTACTTCGTCGGCCGCGGTTTGGACGAGATCGTCAACCCGCGGCTGCGCAAGGTCTGATGGAGGGCTTTTGGCACTGCTGGACGTTGTCGACCTGACCATCCACTACCGCACCAAGAAGGGCGAGGTGAGCGCCGTCCAAACCGCCTCTTTCTCGCTCGAACAGGGCGAGTCACTCGGCCTCGTCGGCGAATCGGGCTGCGGCAAGACCACGCTCGCGCTCGCGCTCATGCGCCTGCTGCCCGAGAACGGCTACATCCGCGCCGGCCAGATCTTGTTCCAGGGGCAGGACCTGGCGCGCCTGCCCGAGGAGAAGGTCCGCCAGATCCGCTGGAGCGGCATCTCCATGGTGTTCCAGGCCGCCATGAACGCGCTCAACCCCGTCTACCGCGTCGGCGACCAGATCATCGAGGCCATCCAGGCCCACGAGAAGATGCCACACGTCGAGGCGCGCCAGCGCGTCGCCGAGCTCTTCGAGCTCGTCGGCATCAACCCCAACCGCATGGACGCCTATCCGCACGAGTACTCCGGCGGCATGCGGCAGCGCGCCGTCATCGCCATGGCCCTCGCCTGCTACCCTTCGCTCATCGTCGCCGACGAGCCCACCACCGCGCTCGACGTGATCGTTCAAGACCGCATACTGCGGCGCATGGAAGAGCTGCGGCAACGGCTCAACATGGCCATGATCTACATCTCGCACGACATCGCCGTCATCGCCGAGGTCGCCGACAAGATCGGCGTCATGTACGCCGGCAAGATGGTCGAGTTCGGCACCGCCGAGGCCATCTTCAAGCGCCCGCAGCACCCCTACACCGTGGCCTTGATGTCTTCCTTCCCCAGCATCCAGGGGGACAAACACGACCTTGTCACCATCCCCGGCGAGCCGCCCAATTTGCTCAACCCGCCGCCCGGCTGCCGCTTCCACCCGCGCTGCCCCTACGTCACCGGGCAGTGCAAGCAGCAGGAACCCCTGCTCGAGCGCCACAGTGATGAGCAGTTGGCGGCCTGCTGGCATCCCGTCAAGGGCAAGGTTGAGGTTTGATCTCCATGGCAAACCAAACCGGCAACGCCCCCGTTATCCGCGTCCACAACGTCAGCAAGCACTTCAAGCTCCAGCAGGGCGTGTTCATCCGCAGCAAGCCCGTGTTCGTCCACGCCGTCGACGGCGTCACCTTCGATATCCTAAACGGGGAGAGTTTCGGCCTCGTCGGCGAGTCCGGCTGCGGCAAGACCACCATGGGCTCACTCATCGTGCGCTTGCTCGAGCCCTCGAACGGCACGATCCACATGCACGACCCCGACGTGCAGGGGTTCGTCCTGCGCCGAGACGACGCGCCCCTCGGCGCCCTGGCCCTCAAGCGGGCCGAGGCCACCAAGCGCGGGATCACCGTGGTCGACGCCGTGCCCGCGCCGCACATCGACCCCGCGCGCTTCAAGCAAGAGGCCCGCCAGCTCGTCTCCCAGTCGCTGGACGACGGGCACAACCCCCTCGAAAGCGTACCCCTCCGGCTCCAGCGCAACGGGCACGCCTTCACGCTCGAGCGCGCTGCGACGCTCGAGCTTCCCGAAGGCGCTTCCGCACAGCCCGATTGGCAGCGCTGGCTCGAGCGCGCCCACGCCCTCGAGTACACCAACATCGCCCACGTCGAGGGCGCACGACTCAAGCGCTTTCGCCGCCGGGTCCAGATGATCTTTCAGGACCCCTACGGCTCGCTCAACCCGCGCCGCACGATCTACGACATCGTCGCCGAACCGCTCGTCGTTCAGAAAATCGGGACCGTAGTCGAACGCGAACACCAGGTCATGGAGATGCTCGACCTCGTCGGCCTCTCGCCGCCCGAGAGCTTCATGTTCCGCTACCCGCACGAGCTCAGCGGCGGCCAGCGCCAGCGGGTAGCCATCGCGCGGGCCATCATCGTCCGCCCGCAGTTCGTCGTGGCCGACGAGCCCACCTCGATGCTCGATGTCTCGATCCGCACCGGCATCATGAAGCTCATGGGGATGCTCAAACAGGAATTCGGCATGAGTTATCTCTACATCACGCACGATCTGGCCGTCGCGCGCTACATGTGCGAACGAATCGCGGTTATGTACCTGGGCAAGATCGTCGAGATGGGGCCCACCGAGGAGGTGCTGCACAACCCGCTCCACCCCTACACCAAGGCCCTCATCGCCGCCGTCCCGATCCCCGACCCGACCTTCGAGCGTGAGCCCATCGAGCTCAAGGGCAGCATCTCCAAGGCCATCGACCCGCCGCCCCAGTGCCGCTTCTACGAGCGCTGTCCGATCGCGACCGAACGCTGCCGCACCCAGGACCATCCACCGCTGGTCGACCACGGCGACGGGCACTTCGCGGCCTGCTACGAGGCATAGCATGCGCCCGCGTTGGGTCTGGGTCGGCGCGTGCGCCGTGGCCGTCGCCCTGCTGCTCCTGCTCGCCCGCACCGAGGCCCGCTACCTGCGCTTCATCGACAGCTTGGACGAGGTCGAAACCGAACTCACCCTGGCGGAGACCGCCCCCGACCCGGCCGACCCGCAACGCATCCTGCTCCGCTTCGAGCTCCGCGTCGCCAACCGCTCCGAGCTGCCCGTCGCGCTGGAGGCCTACTCCGTCAACGTCATCATCGGGGAGGAGCACGTCTCGCTGCAGGCCAGCGAGACGGTTACCGACATCCCCCAGCGCGAAGCGCGCACCTTCGAGCTCGTCGTCCCGCTCTCGCCGGCCCGGCGCCAAACCTACGCCGACGCGGCCGAGCAAGGCTTGGCCCTTCGGCTCGACGGGCGCGCGCGCGTCCGCTTCGACCTCGAGAACGTGGCGTTGAAAGCGTTTTACCCCATTGAGAAGTCATTCCCGCTCGGAGGAGCACAGTGAAGCTGCATTGGGAGCCCACCCCCGCCCAAGCCAGGTTGCAACGCGTGCGTTCCACGGCCTACGCCGGCGTCCTCGCCGGGGTTATCATGGGGGCGGGCAACGCGCTCGCGCTGCTGGGGGATTTTTCCGCGCTCCCCAGGGTGTTCGGCCAAGCCGCCGCGTTTTTGGCCGGCCTGTTCACGGGCCGCACCACGCCGCACTTGAGCCTGAGCCTCGCCGCCATGCTCCTGGCCACGCTCGTGAGCGCCGCCGTCAGCACGCTCTCGCTCGTCTTTCCCGAGTTCTACGTCGACCACCTCGGCCTCGAACTGGCGCTCGACCTCTCGCTCGGGCGGGCGATCCTCACCTCGCTCGGCGGGATGCCCTTTCTCGCCGGCGGCATCCTCCTCGTCAAGTTTCTCACGCGCTTCGACTGAGCTAGCGCTTGACCGACCCCCGGTAAAACGGCCGCTTCACCACGCGCGCCCGCTTGGCTTGCCCGCGCACGTCCACTGCTATCGCCGTCTCCGGCGCCAGCTTGCGGTCCACCAGGGCCAGCGCCAGGAACGCGTCCACGCTCGGCCCCTTCATCCCGCTGGTCACCGTCCCGACGCGCTCCCCCTCCAGCGTGACCACGTAGCCCTGGCGCGGCACGCCGCGGTCCGCCATCTCCAAACCGATCAGCCGGCGGGGCGGATCGGTCTTCTGGCCCAACAGGACGTCCTTGCCCAGGTAGTCGTCGGGCTTGTCCTTCACGGTCCAGCCCAGCCCAGCCTCGATCGGCGAGATGTCGGTCGCCAGCTCGTGTCCGTAGAGCGGCAGGCACGCCTCGAAGCGCAGCGAGTCGCGCGCGCCCAGGCCCACGGGCGCGACGCCGCGCTCCATGAGCGCGTCCCACAACCGCAGCCCGGCGGAAACGTCCGTGCCGTAGATCTCGAAGCCGTCCTCGCCCGTGTACCCCGTGCGCGAGACCAACAGGTCGGCCCCTGCGATCTCGACGGTCGCGCTGCGGAAGTAGCCCAGTGGGGCCAAGTCCGCCGCAGAGAGCGCCTGCAGCGCCGACTCGGCCTCGGGCCCCTGCACCGCCAGCTCCCAGTAGCGTTCGCTCGCGTTTTCGACCACGGCCTCGAACGCCGTTGCGTGCTCCTCGATCCAAGCCACGTCCTTGGCGATGTTGGCCGCGTTGATCACCAGCAGGTACCCCTCGTCCAGCCGGTAGACCAACAGGTCGTCCACCGTCCCGCCGTCCGGCTGGCACATCGGCGTGTAGAGTATCTGACCGGATTCAAGCGTCGAGGCGTCGTTCGTGATCAGGTGCTGCACGAACGCCAGCGCCTCCGGTCCCCGCACCCAGACCTCGCCCATGTGCGACACGTCGAACACCCCGGCCGCCTCGCGCACGCTCCGGTGCTCCTCCAGGATCCCGGCGTATTGGATCGGCATCTCGTAGCCCGCGAACGGGACCAGCTTGGCCCCCGCGGCGCCGTGCCGGTCGTAGAACGGCGTTCGCTTCAATTCCGTGCTCATGTCAATCGTCCCTTCCGCTAAAGTCGTTCCACCTTGGCCTCGCGCGTCATCAGCTCGCTCAGTTGCGCCAGCGGGGCCGCGCCGTCGTAAAGCACGGCGTGGACGGCCTCGGTGATCGGCAGTTCGATCCCGCGTGCGCGTCCGGCGGCGCGCACCGTGCGCGTGGCGTACACGCCCTCGGCCACCATGTTCATCTCTTCCATCACGTGCTCCAGCGTGCTCCCGCGCCCGACCTGCTCCCCCACCGCGCGGTTGCGGCTGTGTCGCGAGGTGCACGTCGCCACCAGGTCGCCCAGGCCGCTCAGCCCGAACAACGTCTCCCGCCGCGCGCCCAGCTCGACGGCCAGCCGGCTCATCTCCGCCAGCCCGCGCGCGATCAGCGCGCCCTTGGCGTTGTCGCCGAAGCCCAGCCCGTCCGAGATGCCCGCGGCCAAAGCGATCACGTTCTTGACCGACCCGCCGTATTCCACCCCCAGCACGTCGTCGCTCAGGTACGGGCGGAAGCGCTCGCTCATGAACAGGGCTTGCAGCCGTTCCCCCACCGGCAGGTCGTGGCCCGCGATCACCACCGAGGTCGGGGAGTCCCGCCCCACCTCCTCGGCGTGGCTCGGCCCCGAGAGCGTGAACACCCGGCTCGTTGGCAACTCCTCGCCCAGCACCTGGGACATCGTCTTGAGCGAGTCCGCCTCCAGCCCCTTGGCCAGGTTCACCACGACCGTGTTCGGCGTGCAGTGGGTCCGCAAGCGTACCGCGAGTTCCCGCACCGCAAACGACGGCACCGACACCACCCACACCGCCCGCCCTTCCGCTGCGTCGGCCAGGTCCACCGACGCCGTCAGGGCCTCCGGCAGCGGGACGCCGGGGAGGTACTCGGCGTTCTCGCGCTTGGATTCCAGCGCGCGCACGCATTCGGCCCGCCGCGCCCACAAGCGGGTCGGATGGCCCTGCCGGGCCAGCAGGCGGGCGACCGCCGTTCCCCAACTTCCCGCACCGAACACGGCTACCCCATCCATGCCGCCAGCTTATCGCCTCCGGCCCGGCTCGGGCAAACCCGAATCGCCCCCTCGAATTGCGCTACAATGGGACGGGAAAGGAGGGATGCCAGCGGTCGCGGGCCGGTCCAACAATCCCATTCACAAAGGAGACATTCATGAAAAAGTTCCTGTCGTTGGCGGGCAGTTTGGCGGTGTTGCTCCTCGTGCTGTTCACACTCGGAAACGCCCAGTCGTCGACCCAGCCTCCCGACGGGGTCGACGTCGAGCTCATCATCTCGAACGAGGCGTGCCAGGGCGGCGTCCAGCTCACCCAGATCCTGTTCCTGCGGGACGGACAGACCATCTCGATCAACCTGCGCCTCCCGGCCACCCAGATCCCGGTCGGCTCGCGCCAGCGCCTCGCCTTCGAGCTCAACGACCAGCCCACCGCCGTCAACCTCAAGGGCACGATCGGCGGCGAGGCCCCGCTCGACGTCACCGCCCAGGTCGGCACCACCCAGTACCAGTGCGGCATCGTCCAGCTCATCGTCGAGGGCAGCACGGCCGCCCCCTCAGGGGTCGCCCCGCAGCCCGGCACGGGCGCCCAGCTCCCGCCCCAGCTCGCCGGCATCGGCCCCGGCGTCGGCCCGCAGCAGGCCCTGAATCAATTGCAGGCCAACGGGTTCGACATGCAGGTCCAGGGAACCCAGGCCAACCCCAAGGTCGGCAACGCCGACGACATCCTGATCAGCTCGGCGCTCGGCGCCGGCTTCCTCAGCGGGTTCGGGGCCTGGGTGAGTTCGGGATCCTTCCAGTTGCGCAGCGCGGTCGTCTGGGACGTGCCCTCGACCAGCATGGTCTTGCTCGTCATCAGCAACGTCGGCGGGTTCTGCGCCTCGGTCCCCCCGGGCGGCGGCGGCATCGCGCTCTTCTGCGACCGTCCCGGGGCGCTCGCCCCCACCACGACCCTGGGCAACGGGCCCGTGCCCGGCAACGTCTTCCTCGTGCTCGTGCTCAAGATCGGCGGGCCGACGCAGCCGTTCGTGCTCTCGCTGGCGGGCTAGCAGCGTTCGGGAAGTGAAAAAGGGAGGGGGCGCCGGCGCCCCCTCCCGTCGTTTACGGACCCGTCTCGTTCATCCAAACCTGGATCTCGCCATTGAAGAAGTTCACCACCGCGATGTCCGGGTAGCCGTCCCCGTCGAAGTCGTCGCTCAGCAGCCCCGCCGGGCCGAAACGCGTCTCGAACGGCTCGGGCGCGCGCAACTCGCCCCCGCCCGCGTTCAACAGCACGTGGACCTTGCCGGGCTCGACCTGCCCGCGCGTCCGGCTCGTGATCACGTCCAGGTCGCCGTCCCGGTCCAGGTCGGCCAGCGCGATGCCCGAGACGTTGTTCACCACGTACTTGATCGGCTCCCCGAACGCCCCGGCGTCGGTGTGCGGCACGATCCCCAGCGCGTTGTTGAACTCGCTGTACACGGGGTCCATCCGGCCGTTCCCGGTCACGTCCCCCAGCGCGACGCGCCCGAAGCGGTTGTGCAACGACCGCGCGATCGACTGCGACGGCCCGAACCCGTCCCCGTCCGACACGAACAGCACCAGCTCGCCCCCCGCGTCGTCCGGGTGGTCCGCCGGCCGCGCGACGGCGCCCGCGCGCGTCGGGTTGCCGGCCATCCCCTCGATCTCGCCCAGCACGTACAGGTCGTCCAACCCGTCGCCGTTCACGTCGTCGACCGCGAACCGGCCCGCGTGTACTTCGAAATCGACCAGGACGGGCGCCGTAAATCCCCCCGTCAACGCGCCGAAGGCCAGCGCGCCCGTGGTGGCGTCCCGGTAGCTCACCACGACGTCCAGCCGCCCGTTGCCGTCGAAGTCGCCGTACCCGACGCTGCTCGGCGTGCCGGGCTCCGTCGGCAAAGCCAGCGTCTCGACCCGCGCCAGTCCCGCGGCCGCGTCGCCGGCGTAGAGCGCCACCTGGTGCGAGGTGTCCAGCAGCACCACCAGGTCGGTCAGGCCGTCCCCGTTGAACGAGGCCGACAGGATGCCCGCCGGCCGTGGCAGGACTTCGAACGCCTCCCCCGCCTCGAACGCCCCCGTGCCGTCGCCCAAGAACACCTGCAGGTGGTGGTCGATAAAGTAGTTCACCACGAGATCCACGTGGCCGTCCCCGTTGAAGTCCCCGCTGGCCAGGCTGCTCGGGCTCTCCCCGGTCTCAACGCTCACCGGGGCGCCCAATGAGACCGTAAACGGGATCTGGGAAAACGGGGTAAAAGAACAGGACGCGGCCGCGGCCGAAACGACCAGCACGGCCAGCGTCGCAAGGTACCGTCGCATACGCGCTCCTCCCTTGTCCGGATGGGCTGATTTCGGGCCATTGTATCGCCCGTTCCCCTCGAATCAACGGCCGGCACCCCTTTGGACACCGCTCCCCGCCTCCGTTACCCTTGCCCCCATGGTTCCCGACCGCGTGCGCCGCGCCCTGGCTTCGCTGCCCCGCGCCCCCGGCGTCTACCTCATGCGCGACGCTTCGGGCGAGGTCATCTACGTCGGCAAGGCGCTGCGGCTCAACGAGCGCGTGCGCTCCTACTTCCAGCCCTACCACCAGAAGGCCGACCACAAGGTCTTCATGATTGCCCAGACCGTGCGCGACCTGGAAACGATCGTGACCCGCTCCGAAATGGAGGCGCTCGTGCTGGAGGAACAGCTCATCAAGAGCCACCGCCCGCGCTTCAACGTCCGCCTCAAGGACGACAAGCGCTTCCCCTACCTCAAGGTCACGCTCGGCGAGCCCTTCCCCCGCCTGCTCGTGAGCCGTCGCGTCGAGCGCGACGGCGCCAAGTACTTCGGTCCCTACACCAACGCACAGCTCGTGCGCGAGAACCTCAACACGCTGCGCCGCTTCTACCCCGCCCGCACCTGCGCCGACGACATCCGCGACCGTCCCACCCGCGCCCGGCCCTGCCTGGACCACTTCATCCGGCAGTGCCCCGCCCCCTGCGTCCAGAAGATCGAACGGGACGCATATCGGAAGCGCGTCGAAGCCCTGTGCCGCTTCCTGGAAGGGCGGGACCGGACCCTCTTTCACGAGATCGAAGTCGACATGGCTCAGGCTTCCGAGGCACTGCGCTTCGAGCGGGCCGCCCACCTGCGCGACGCGCTGGGCGCCTTGAAGGCGCTCGCCGGTCAGCATCGCGCGGTCTCGACCGGCACCTTAACCTCGCGCGACGCCGTCGGGCTGGCCTCCAGCGAGGGGACCTGCGCGGTCCAGGTGTTCTTCGTGCGCGACGGCGCGATCAAGGGACGGGAACACTTCTTCCTCGACGTGCCCCAGGGGTCGAGCCCCGGCGAGGTCCTGGGCGCGTTTTTGACCCAGTTTTACGCCGAGGCCACCGTCATCCCGCGCGAGGTGCTGCTGCCGGAATCGATGCCCGAGTTGGAATGGATTCAGACCTGGCTCAGCGACAAGCTCGGCGGCGCGGTCAAGCTGCTCGTCCCCCAGCGCGGACCCAAACGAAAGCTCGTCCAAATGGCCACCCGCAACGCCGAACTGGCCCTGTTCGAGTCCGTCAACCGCGAAGCGCGCGCCGGGCGCCGGCGCCGGGCGTTGGAGGAACTGCGGGAAGCCCTCGACCTCCCGCGCCTCCCCGAACGGATCGAGTGCTACGACATCTCCAACCTCCACGGTGGCGACGCGGTGGGCGCGATGGTCGTGTTCGAGGACGGGTCTCCCCACAAGGCCGACTACCGCCGCTTCCGCATCAAAACCGTCCGCGGCGCGGACGACTTCGCCATGATGGCCGAGACCCTGCGCCGGCGCTTCCAACACGGGCTGCGGGAACGGGCCGAGCTCGGCGACCTTGATCGGAACGCTTCCCGCGGGGACGGAACCATCCCCGCCGTAAAATTCGCGAAATTCCCTGATCTGATCCTGATTGACGGCGGAAAGGGTCAACTCGGCGCGGCCCGCCACGTGCTGCAGGAATTGAACCTGACGGACATCCCGCTGGCCGCGCTCGCCAAGAAACGAGAGGAGATATTCCAGCCGAAGCGTAAGGACCCTGTGCTCCTGCCGCGCGAAAGTGAGGCGCTCTACCTCGTGCAGCACCTACGTGACGAGGCCCACCGCTTCGGGGTGCGCTACCATCGCTCGCTGCGCCAGCGCCACACGGTCCACTCCGCGCTGGACGAGGTGCCCGGCGTGGGCCCCAAGAGGCGGACGCAACTGCTGCGGCACTTCGGCTCCGTGAGCCGGATCCGCGCCGCTTCGCTCGAGGAAATCGAGGCCGTTCCGGGCATCAGCGCCCGCGTGGCCCGGCAGGTCCACGCGGCGCTCCGCGTCGAGGACCTTTCGAAGAACGCCTGACGGGCTCCCGCCGCAGAACGCAGGCTTGTTCGCTGCGCGCCGCGCCCGGACTAGCGCCGCACGCGCGCGTTGTCGCCGCGCACCAGGATTTTCAACCCCACCTTGGTGATACCACGCCCGGTGTCGTCCGGGGTCTGGCCCGACAGGCCCAGACGCCGCGCCGCGCCAAACGACAGGTCGATGATGCGCCCCTCGACGAAGGGCCCCCGGTCGTTGATGCGCACCACGATCGAGCGCCCCGTCTCCAGATCGGTCACGCGCACGACCGTCCCAAACGGCAACGTCTTATGCGCCGCGCTGTAGGCGTACATGTCATACACCTCGCCGTTGGCCGTGTGGTTGCCGTGGAAGCCCGGCCCGTACCAACTCGCGATTCCGACCTGGTCGTACCCCGGACTCAAGGTCAGCAACGCCACGGCCAGCGCCGCCAGCGCGGCCCCGACGCCTGCGATCCACCAATGCATCGTCCCTCCCGTGCGCTGCCTTGACGCTACCCGCGCGGGCCGGCGGCGCGCAACGACGCGCGTCCGCCCCGCGCGGGCCACCCGCCCGTACGCGTTGCATTCGCCCAGCCAAACGTCCCTTGACAAGCCCTCCGGGCGAGGCTACAATGGGGGCATCTCTTAGCAGTCACACACTTTAAGTGCTAAAACCGAACCAAGGAGGCCTGTATGGCGAAGAAGATCCCGTTAAAGCCGTTGGGGACGCGCGTCCTGCTGCGCGAACTCGAGGAGAAGAACGAGCAGGGGGGCATCATCCTGCCGGAAGACGCCGAGGGCAGCAAGTTCCGCCGCGGCAAGGTGCTCGCGCTGGGCAACGCGGTCGGCACCGAGGACGAGGAGATCAAGCTCAAGGTCGGCGACACGGTCCTGATCGACAGTTTCCTGGGCAAGGAAGT
Organism: uncultured Thermotogae bacterium; assembly: GCA_964572855.1. Taxonomy (GTDB): domain Bacteria; phylum Bipolaricaulota; class Bipolaricaulia; order RBG-16-55-9; family JAJCYT01; genus CAZNGF01. The sequence continues at coordinate 73,100 of CAZNGF010000002.1, forward strand.
CGAGTACGAAGGCGCTGAATACCTGATCGTCAAGAGCACCGACGTCCTGGCCGTGCTCGAATAACCCAGAAAGGAGTGGAGGAGCAAGCAAGCTCCGAATTACTATGCCAGCGAAAAAATACAAGCAGGTTGTGTTCGACAACGACATGCGACAGAAGGTGATCCGCGGCGTCGAGCGGCTTGCCAACGTCGTGCGCATCACGCTCGGCCCCAAGGGCCGCAACGTCGTGCTCCACAAGGAGTTCGGCTCGCCCAAGGTCACCTACGACGGCGTGACCATCGCCGAGGAGCAGGAGTACAAGGACGAGTACGAGGACATGGCCGCCCAGCTGGTCAAGCAGGTGGCCAAGGAGACCAACGACGTGGCCGGCGACGGCACCACCACCGCCACCATCCTGGCCCACGCCATCATCAAGGAGGGCTACAAGAACGTCACGGCCGGCGCCAACCCCATGCTGCTCAAGCGCGGCCTGGACAAGGCCTGCGAGGCCGTGGTCGAGGAGCTCACCAAGCAGTCCAAGCCCCTCAAGTCCAAGGACGAGATGGCCCGCGTGGCCACCGTGTCCTCCGACGACGAGGAGATCGGCCAGATCATCTCCGACACCATGGAAACCGTCGGACAGGACGGCGTCATCACCGTCGAGGAGTCCGAGACGATCTCGACCTACTACGAGACCGTGGAGGGCATGCAGTTCGACCGCGAGTACCTCTCGCCCTACTTCGTCACCAACCCCGAGAAGATGGAGGCCGAGCTCAAGGACCCCTTCATCCTGGTGACCGACCAGGAGATCAAGAAGGCGCGCGACATCGTCCCGCTGCTCGAGAAGACCTCCCAGAACGGCAAGCCGCTGTTGATCATCGCCAACGACGTCGAGGGCGAGGCCCTCACCACGCTCGTGATCAACAAGCTGCGCGGCACGCTCCAGGTCTGCGCCGTCAAGGCCCCGGGCTTCGGCGACCGCCGCAAGGCCATGCTGGAGGACATCGCGGTGTTGACCGGCGGCCAGGTCATCGCCAAGGACGCCGGCATGAAACCCGAGAACGCCACGCTCGACCAGCTCGGGCGCGCCAATCGGGCCGTCATGACCAACAAGACCACCACGCTGGTCGGCGGCGCGGGGCAGAAGAAGGAGATCGAGTCCCGCATCGGCCAGATCAAGCTCCAAATGGAGAACACCGACTCCGACTACGACCGCGAGAAGCTGCAGGAGCGCATGGCCAAGCTCTCGGGCGGCGTGGCCGTCATCAAGGTCGGCGCGGCCACCGAGTCCGAGCGAGACGAGAAGAAGCACCGCATGGAAGATGCCTTAGAGGCCACCAAGGCCGCGGTCGAGGAGGGCATCCTGCCCGGCGGCGGCGTGGCCATCCTGAACGCCTCCAAGGTGCTCGACAAACTCGAGATGAACGGCGACGCCCAGATCGGCGTCGACATCCTGCGCCGTGCCTTGCGCTACCCGGCCAAGCAGTTGGCCGAGAACGCCGGACTCAACGGCGACATCGTCGTCGAGCGCGTCCTGGGCGAGAAGAAGGGCATCGGCTTCAACGTGCTCACCGGCGAGTACGTCGACATGGTCAAGGCCGGCATCCTGGACCCCGCCAAGGTCACCAAGGCCGCCGTCCTGAACGCCGTGAGCGTCTCGGGTCTGTTGCTCACCACCGGCGCCATGGTCGCCCAGTTCCAGGAGGGCGAGGACCCGCAACCCATGCCGAGCCCGGACATGGGCGGCATGTACTAGAGTCTGAGCAGAACGCAAGTTGAAACAGCGGCGCCTCGCCCTTTGCGGCGGGGCGCCGCCTTTCCTTCCTCCCCGGTTTGCAAACCCGCCGCGCCCCACGTACCATGCCCGCAACACGACTCAAGGGGTGATGGCCATGTCCAATCCGAAGCGCACCGATCCCGCCGTCCGGAGCGTCATCGCCCACCACCACGTCGGCCGCTGGGTTCATTGAGCCGTACGGTCCGTCCACGAAACCCACCACGCATGGCTCGAAGCTGAAGCAGTCAGGAGGCGCCCGTGTCTGACCCGTTGAAGATCGCGGTGCCCAGCAAGGGCCGCCTAAGCGAACGCGCGCTCGAGCTTTTGTCCAAGGCGGGCTTCCACGTCCCGCGGCACGCACGCCGGCTCATGTCGGACGTCAACGGCGGCTGGCGCCTGCTGTTCGTGCGCACCCAGGACATCCCCGAGTACGTGGCCACCGGCACGGTCGACGCCGGGATCACCGGCAGCGACCTGGTGGCCGAGCACGGCGTGGGCGTCCAAGAGCTGCTCCCGCTTGGCTTCGGCCGCTGCCGCTTGGTGGTGGCGGCGCCCCGCTTGGGGGCAATCGAGTCGCTCGAGGACCTGGACGGAAAACGCGTGGCCACGACCTTCCCGCGCGCCTCGGGCCGCTTCTTCGCGTCGCGCGGCCTGCGGGTCGAGATCGTCCCGCTCTCGGGCGCCACCGAGGTCGCGCCCAACGTCGGCGTGGCCGAGGCCATCGCCGACCTGGTCGAGACCGGCTCGACCTTGCGCCAGAACGGGTTGGCCGAACTCGAAACCGTGTTCCGCTCCGAAGCCGTCTTGATCGCCAACCCCGCCAGCTACGAGGCAAACGGCAACGCGCTCGACGAATTTCGCGCTGCGCTCAAGAGCGTGCTGGACGCCCAGGCGAAGCGTTACCTGATGGCCAACGTCCCCGAGGCGCAACTCGAGCGCGTCAAGGGGCTGCTGCCCGGCGTGACCGCGCCCACCGTCATGCACCTGCTCGACGGCGACGGCTGGGTCGCGCTACACGCCGTTGTCCACGAGGACGAGATCAACGCGCTCATCCCGCAACTCAAGGAGCTCGGCGTCCAGGGCCTGCTCATCCTGCCGATCGAAAGGATGGTCCCATGATCGCGGTGCAAGCGCTCGAGCGCCTGGACGCGGCGGCGCGCACGCGCCTGCTCGACCGCCCGAGCCCGCTCGACGACGCGGCCCGCAGCGCGGCCATCCGCATCCTCGCGCGCGTGCGCGCCGAGGGCGACGCCGCGCTGTTCGCGCTCACCCGAGACCTGGACGGCGTCGCGCTCGAAACCCTGAGCGTGCCGCGCCGCGACTGCTTCCGCGCGCTGGACGGCCTCCCGGACGAGCTCAAGCGCGCGCTCGGAACCGCCAAGCGCAACCTGGAGCGCTTCCACGAACCCCAGCGGCTCGACGGCTACGAGCTGGCGCCCGAGCCGGGCGTGACGCTGGGCCAGCGCGCCGTCGCTTATGAGCGCGTCGGGATCTACGTGCCCAAGAACCTGCCCTCCTCGCTGCTGATGGCCGCCGTGCCCGCCCGGCTGGCGGGCGTCTGCGAGCTGGTGGCCTGCACGCCGCCCGACGCACACGGTCGCGTCCCCGAAACGGTCCGCGCCGCGGCCGCGCTGGTCGACCTCGACGTGCTGCACCCGGTCGGCGGCGCGCAGGCGATCGCCGCGCTGGCCTACGGCAGCGAAAGCGTGCGCCCGGTCGAAAAGATCGTCGGGCCCGGCAACGCCTACGTCACGGCCGCCAAGGCGCTCGTGCGCGATTTTCTCGGGATCGAGGCGCTGGCCGGCCCCAGCGAGGTCGCGCTCGTGGTCGAGCCGGTTGAGGGCCTCGATTCGGACAGGCTTGCCGACTGGGCGTTGGCCGAGCTGCGCGCTCAACTCGAGCATGGGCCCGGCACCTCCGCGCTCCTGCTCACGTCCCTGTCCGACTTGGCCTCACATGTCGCCGACGCGCTCTCGGACGAGCTGAAAGCGAGCCAGCACGTCGCGCTGCTCACCTACGGCTCGCTCAACGAGGCGATTCGCTTCGTCAACGACTACGCACCCGAGCATCTGTGCCTCTGGGGCCCCGGCCCTGAAGGCGCGTTCTCACGGATCAAGGCGGCCGGCTCCGTGTTCCTGGGACCGTGGACGCCGGTGGCGTTGGGGGACTACGCCTCGGGCACGAACCACATCCTGCCCACGGCGCGCGGCGCGCGTCTGGGGGGCGGCCTGACCGTGCGCGACTTCCAGCGCACGATCTCCTATCAGCGCGCGACACCCGAGGGGCTGCGCGCGCTGGCGCCGGCCGTGACCGCGCTGGCCCGGTCCGAGGGCATGGCCGCACACGCCGCCGCGGTTACAACGCGACTGGAGGAAAGCGCATGAGGCGCTCGCTGGAACGGCTGGTCCCCTACCGCCCCACCCCGCACGCGGGCACGATTTTGCACAACAACGTCAACCGCTGGGGGCGCAACCCCGTCTGGGATAAGCTCCCCGAGTTGCTCGACCTCGTCCCCAACGACTACCCCGACGACGGCGCAACCGAGCTGCGCGACGCCCTGGCGGATCTGTACGGGCTCGCGCCCGAGCAGTTCCTGGTGGCCAACGGCTCCAACGAGGCCTTCGACCTCGCGTTCAAGGCCCTGCTCGACCCCGGCGCGCGGGTGGCCTTCCCGAGCCCGAGCTTCTCGATGTACGCCAAGTACGCGCACATCAACGCGGTCGAGCCGGTCGAGATCGCACTGGACGACGCCTTCGACCTGGACGCGTCGGCCATGACGGACGCGGACGCCGACCTGCACGTCCTTTGCTCGCCCAACAACCCCACCGGCAACCCCCTGAGCCGCGACCGCGTCGCGGCCGTGCTCGAGGGGAACCGGCCCGTGATCGTGGACGAGGCGTACGGGGAGTTTACGGAGCCCAACTGGCTCGACGAGGTCGCCAGACGCCCCAACCTGCTGGTGAGCCGCACGTTCTCGAAGGCCTACGGGCTCGCCGGCCTGCGGCTGGGCTACCTGGTCGGGAACGCCGATCTGATTCAACGCGTCGAGCGCGCCCGCCTGCCCTACAACCTCAACAGCGTGGCCCAGCGCGTGGCCGCTGCCGCGCTGGGCGAACAAGGCTTCGTGCGCGACTACGTCGCGTATGTAACGGCCGAGCGGCCCCGCTGGTCGGAAGCGCTCCGGGGCCTGGGCTTCCGGGTCTGGCCCTCGAAGACGAACTTCGTTTTGGCCCAGGTTCCGGACGAACGGGACCGCGACGCGCTCGTGGCCGCGCTCGGCGACCGCGACGTCTGGATCCGCTCGGCCGGCTCGCACCCGCGCCTGTCACGCTGCGTGCGGATCACGATCGGCTCGCACGACGACCGCGACGCGCTCTTCGGCGCGCTGGAGGAGGTGCTGTGAGGGTCACGATCGCCGACCTCGACGTGGGCAACCTGCACAGCTTGAACAAGGCGCTCAAGCACCTGGGGGCCGAGACGACGATTACGGCCGAGCCGGACCGCTGGCTCGACGCCGAGGTGCTCGTCCTGCCCGGCGACGGCGCCTTCCGAAGCGTGGCGGCGCAGGTCGCGCCCCGGCACGAGGCGCTGGCCCAACGCGTGCGGGCGCGCCCGACGCTGGGCGTGTGCATCGGGATGCAACTCTTGTTCGAGTCGAGCGCCGAGGCGCCGGAGACCGCCGGCCTCAGCGTGCTCCCCGGCCAGGTCGAGCGCCTGCCCGCCGCGCGACTGCCGCACATGGGCTGGAACACCGTCGAACACCGGGGCGACGACCTGTTCGTAGCGGTGCCCTCGGGGGCCCACTTCTACTTCGTCCACAGCTACGCGCCGCTGGACTCGGAGGCGGCCGTGGGCTGGTGCGACTACGAGGGCACGTTTGCCGCCGCCGTGCGCGCCGGTCCGGCCAGCTACGCCGTCCAGTTCCACCCAGAAAAGAGCAGCCGTTGGGGCCTGGAGCTGCTGGATAACTTTTTAGCCATCGCGGAGGAGGCGCTTTGAAGGGAGAAGGGGGGAAGATCTGGGCGGCCGTGGACGTGATGGGCGGCGAGTGCGTCCAGCTCAAAGGGGGCGATCCCGACACCGCGCGCTTCAACCGGGACGCGCGCGCGGCCGCGCGCCACTGGGCCGCGCAAGGGGCCGACGGCCTGCACCTGATCGACCTGGATGCCGCACTCGAGCGCGGCCACAACCGCGCGCTGCTGGAGGCGATCGCCCGCGAGACCGACGCGCCCGTCCAGATCGGCGGCGGCGTACGCGACGACGACGCGCTCCGCTTCTGGCTCGACACAAGCGCGGACCGCGTCATCGTCGGGACGCGCGGCGTGGCCGACCCCGACTGGCTCGCGGACGCCGCCCAGCGGCACCCGGACCGGATCGTGCTCGCCGTCGACGCCCGCGGCGACGAGGTCGTGATCTCGGGCTGGACGCGTGGGGCGGGGGTCAAGCTGCTGGACTTGGCCGCGCGCGTGGCCGGCCTGCCGCTGGCCGGGCTGCTCTACACCAACGTCGGCGTCGAGGGCTCGCTGCACGGCATAGACCCCGAGCCCGTGCGCGCGCTCTGCGGGGCCGCGGACCTGCCCGTGCTGGTCTCCGGCGGGCTCAAGGACGCGCGCGACGTGGCAGCCGCTTTCGAGCTGGGCGCGGCGGGGGTCGTGCTGGGCACGGCGCTCTACGCGGGCGCGATTTCACTCTCGGAACTCGGGACCGAAAGGAGCACGACGTGACCGACACGGGTTGGACCGAGCTCAAACGCCACACGCGCGAGACGGAGGTCGCCCTGCGGCTCAAACTGGGTGGGAGCGGTCAGACCGACCTCCAACTCGCCCCCTACTTCCTGCGCCACATGCTCGAGACGTTCGCCCTCTACGCGGGCTGCGATCTGGAACTGAAAGCCACCGGCGAGGACGAGCACCACCTGATCGAGGACGTCGGGATCACGCTCGGCCGGGCCGTGCGCCAAGCGTTGCCCGACATGAAGATCGAACGCTTCGCGCACGCGATCGTCCCCATGGACGACGCGCTCGTCCTGGCCGCGCTCGACCTGGTGGACCGCCCCTACGCATCCGTCGACCTACCCGACCCGCTGTACGCCCACATGCTGCGCTCGATGACGCTCGAAGGGAAGTTCACGCTCCACCTCCGGCCGCTGGCCGGGGAGGACGTCCATCACGTGGTCGAGGCCGGCTTCAAGGCGCTCGGGCGCGCACTGCGCGCGGCGGTCCAGCCCGTAGGGGGCGTGTCGAGCGCCAAGGGCGAGGTGAGCTGGGCATGACGCTGGCCAAGCGGATCGTCCCCTGCCTCGACGTCGACGGCGGGCGCGTGGTCAAGGGCGTGCGCTTCAAGGCACTGCGCGACGTGGGCGAGCCGGCCGAGCTGGCCGCCTTCTACGAGCGCCAAGGGGCCGACGAACTCGTCTTCTTGGACATCACCGCCTCGGTCGAGGGCCGCCAGACGTTTCTGGACGCCGTGCGCCGCACGGCCGAGACGCTGTTCGTCCCGCTCACCGTGGGCGGGGGCGTCGCATCGGTCCAGAGCATGTACGAGACGCTGCGTGCGGGTGCCGACAAGGTCTCGTTCAACACGGCCGCCGTGCGCGACCCCGAGCTCATCACCCGCTGCGCCGAACGCTTCGGCAGCCAGTGCGTCGTGGTGGCCATCGACGCCAAACGGGAGAGCGAAGGCTGGACGGTCTACACGCACGGCGGGCGGGCTGAAACGGGCCTGGACGCGCTCCACTGGGCACAGCGGGTCGTCGGGCTCGGCGCCGGCGAGATCCTGCTCACGAGCATGGATGCCGACGGCACCAAGGACGGCTACGACCTGGCGCTCACGCGCGCCGTCGTGGACGCGGTGTCCGTACCGGTCATCGCCTCGGGCGGCTGCGGCTCGAGCGAGCACATCGCGCGCGTCCTGGACGAGGGCGGCGCGCAAGCCGCGCTGGCGGCCTCGATCTTCCACGACGGCGAGTGCACCGTGGGCCAGGTCAAGGACGTGCTCAGGGCGCGCGGGGTGCCGGTGCGATGATCGATCTGGAAAAGGTGCGCTGGGACGCGCGCGGCCTCGTGCCCGTGGTCGCCCAGCATAGCGACGGGCGCGTGCTCATGCTGGCCTACGCCAACCGCGAGGCGCTGGAGAAAACGATCGAGACGGGTTTTATGCACTACTGGAGCCGCTCGCGCGCGGCGCTCTGGCAAAAGGGCGGGACCTCCGGACACCTCCAGCGTGTCCGCTCGCTCCACCTGGACTGCGACGGCGACGCCATACTCGCTCGAGTCCAACAAACCGGCCCCGCTTGCCATACGGGGCAAGCCACCTGCTTTGGCAACGAGCCCGCCACGATCTTGAACGAGCTCGAGCGCGTTTTTCGAGACCGGCAAGCCAACCCAAAGCCCGACTCCTACGTCAACAAGCTCTTGGGCGAGCCGCGCCGCCTGCGCCAGAAGGTGGGCGAGGAGGGCGTCGAGGTCGCGCTGGCTCAAGGGGAAGCCGAGCTCTCGACCGAAGCGGCCGACCTCGTTTTCCACCTGCTGCTTGCGCTCTATCAAGCCGGACTCGACTGGTCCGACGTGCTGGCCGAGCTGGAACGGAGGCGGGCGTGATCCGGCGCGCGCTGCTGAGCGTCTCGGACAAGGCCGGGCTGGTCACTCTCGCGCGCGGACTGAGCCAATTGGGCGTCGAGCTGATCGCCACCGGCGGCACGGCCGCCGCGCTGCGCGAAGCGGGGTTGGCTGTGCGCGAGGTCGCAGAGCTCACCGGCTTTCCCGAGCTGCTGGGCGGCCGGGTCAAGACGCTCCACCCCGCGCTGCACGCGGGACTGCTGGCGCGACGCGACCTGCCCGACCAAATGGCCGAGCTCGAAGCGCGCGGGATCGACCCCATCGACCTGGTTGCAGTCAACCTCTACCCGTTCGAGCGAGGCGTGGGACCCGACACGCCGCTGGAAGAGGCGCTGGAGCTGATCGACATCGGCGGCGAGACCCTGCTGCGCGCCGCCGCCAAAAACTTTCCTGCGGTGCTCCCGGTCGTCGATCCCGCGGACTACGGCTCCGTGCTCGACGCGCTGGAGTCAAACGGCGACCTCAGCCCCGAACGTCGTCGGGCGCTGGCCCGCAAGGCGTTCGCGCACGCGGCTCGCTACAACGCGGCCATCGCAAGCCACTTCGCCGACGACCCGCTGGCGGAGGACCTGACGCTGGGCCTGCCGCGCGCCCAGCTCCTGCGCTACGGCGAGAACCCGGACCAGCGGGCCGCACTCTACGGGGTGCCTGCCGAGCAACTGGCCGGCAAGGGGCTGTCGTGGACCAACGTGCTCGACCTCGACGCGGCGTGGGACTTGGCCCGGCGTTTCGATCGCCCCGCCTGCGTCATCGTCAAGCACGCCACGCCCTGCGGCGCGGCCGTGGCGCGCAGCGCGCGCCTGGCCTTCTCTGCCGCGCTCGCCGGCGACCAGCAGTCCGCCTTCGGCGGCGTGGTCGGCCTCAACCGCCCCGTCGGCGTCGGACTCGCTCGGCGGCTTGCCAAGCGCTTTCTGGAGGCCGTGGTCGCGCCCGAGTTCAGCCCGGAGGCGCTGGAAACGCTCAAGCGCAAGCCCAACCTGCGCCTGCTGATCGGACCTGAGCGCGCGCCGGCGCTGGAGGCGCGCTCGACCGCGTTCGGCTGGATGGCGCAAACCGACCCGCCGTCGACCCCGCTGCGGCTGAGCGGGACCACCGAGCGCGACCTCACCGAGTCGCAGCGGCGCGACGCGCGCTTCGGCTGGGCGGTCGTGCGCGCGGTCAAGTCCAACGCCGTCGTCCTCGTGCGCGAGGGCGCCACGGTGGGCATCGGCGCGGGCCAGATGAGCCGCGTCGACGCGGTCCGCATGGCGCTCTGGAAGGCCGGGGAGCGGGCTCAGGGCGCCGTGCTGGTCTCCGACGGCTTTTTCCCCTTCCCCGACTCGATCGAGTTGGCCGCCGAGGCCGGCGTCGAGGCCGTGATCCAGCCCGGCGGCTCGATCCGCGACGACGAGGTCGTGGGCGCGGCGGACCGGGCGGGCCTGGCCATGGCGTGTACGGGCCGGCGCGCGTTCCGGCACTGATCCGGGTCCTTGCCATTGCCTTGCCGCGGCCCTACCTTGGCCGCAAAACGCCCTTGCAGCGCACGGAACGCACGGGGCACAACACGGAGGCATCATGGACGCAAAACTGAACGAGCTCAAGGACTTGTGGCGCACGTACAGCGACCTCACCGGTGCGGCCGCGCTGCTGCACTGGGACCAGGCCACCCAGATGCCGCCGGGGGGCGCCCCGGCGCGCGCGCGCCAGCTGGCCACGCTCCAACGACTGGCCCACGAAACGCTTACAGACGAGCGCCTGGGGCGCGTGCTGGATGACCTGGGAGTCTACGCAAACGACTTGCCCGAGGATTCGGACGACGCCCGCCTGATCCGCGTGGCGCGCCGGGACTACGAGAAAGCCACGCGCCTGCCGGCCGCGCTCGTGGCCGAGATGAGCGAGCACGCAGCCAACGCCTTCGCGGCCTGGGCCAAAGCCCGGCCTCAAAACGACTTCGACGCGGTGGCCCCGCTGCTGGAACAGACGCTCGAGCTGAGCCGCCGCTACGCCGAGCACTTCGAGCACGAACACATCATGGATCCGCTCATCGACGAGTCCGACCCCGGCATGACCGTGGCCCAGATCCAGCCGCTGTTCGCTCAACTGCGCCGGGCGCTCGTCCCGCTGGTCGAGGCCATCGCGGAGCAAGCCCCGGCCGACGACGCGTGCCTGCACAGACGTTACCCGGAGGCCCAGCAGCGGGCGTTCGGGGAGTCGATCATCAAACGCTTCGGCTACGACTTCGAGCGCGGCCGGCAGGACAAGACGCACCACCCGTTCATGATCAAGTTCTCCCTGGGCGACGTGCGCATCACGACGCGCTTCAATGAGGACAATCTGGCCGAAGGGCTCTTCAGCACGATGCACGAGGCCGGCCACGCCATGTACGAACAGGGCATCGACCGCGCCTTTGAAGCCACCCCGCTGGCACGCGGCACCTCCTCCGGCGTGCACGAGAGCCAATCGCGCCTGTGGGAGAACCTGGTGGGCCGCAGCCTCGGCTTCTGGAAACACTTCTATCCCGAGCTGCAGGCGCAGTTCCCCGACCAGCTCGGGGACACCGCGCTGGAGACGTTCTACCGCGCCGTCAACAAGGTCGGCCGCTCGCTCATCCGTACCGACGCCGACGAGCTCACCTACAACCTCCACGTCCTGGTGCGCTTCGAGCTGGAACTGCGGCTGCTGGAGGGCAAGCTGAGGGTGCGCGACCTGCCCGAGGCCTGGAACGAGGCCTACCGGGACACCGTCGGGGTCGCCCCGCCCGACCACAAGGACGGCGTCCTGCAGGACGTCCACTGGTTCGCGGGGACCGTCGGCGGGGCGTTCCAGGGCTACACGCTCGGCAACGTGATGAGCGCCCAGATCTACGAGGCCGCGCTGCAAGCGCACCCCGACATCCCAAGCGAGATCGAGCGCGGCCAGTTCGGGACGCTGCACGGCTGGCTGCGGGACAACGTCTACGCGCACGGGCGCAAGTACGCGGCGGACGAGCTCATCCAGCGCGTCACGGGCGCGCCGCTCTCGGTCGAGCCGTACCTGCGCTATCTGAAGGAAAAGTTCGGCGGCCTCTACGAACTCGGGTGATCGGGACCGGCACCGACTAGCGCAGCTCCGGGGCGCGTGCGACCGGACGCCCCGGCTCAGCGCACCACTGGCTCCACGAGCCCACGTAGAGCCGCGCCCCCGACAGGCCCGCGTGCGCCAGGGCGAGCAGGTGGTGGCACGCGCTCACGCCCGAGCCGCAGTAGACCGTGGCGTCCTCGGGGGGCGCGCTTCCCAGCAGGTTTTGGAATTCCTCGCGCAGCGACGCGGCCGGCTTGAACGTGCCGTCTCCTCGCAGGTTGTCGCCGTAGTAGCGGTTGCGCGCGCCGGGGATGTGGCCGGCGACCGGGTCGATGGGTTCCTCCTCGCCGCGGTAGCGCTCGGGGGAGCGGGCGTCGATCAGCAAATGCTCGGGATCCTCCAACATCGCTTCGACGTCAACCAGCGTGGCGATTCCCTCGGTGCGCGGCGTCCCCTGGAACGTCGCGGGCGCGTTCCGCTCGACGCCGACTTGCAGCGGTCTGCCCTCGCGCGCCCACTTCGGGAACCCACCGTCCAGCACGGCGGCGGCCTCGTGGCCCAGGCAACGCAGAGCCCACCACAGGCGCGCGGCGATCGCGCCGCCCAGGTCGTCGTAGGCCACGACCTGCGTCGCGTTCGAGATGCCCCACGCGCCCAGCGTCCGTTTGAACGCCTCCCAGTCCGGCAGCGGATGCCGGCCGCTGGTTTTCGTGGCCGGGCCGGCCAGGTCGTGGTCGAGGTGGGCGTAGACCGCGCCGGGGACGTGGCCCTCCCGATAGCGCGCAAAGCCCGCATCGGGATCGGCCAAGTCGAAGCGGCAGTCGACCCCGACCCAGGCGGGGTCGTTCAGATGTGCGTTCAGGTCGTCCGTGGAGATCAGCGTGCGGTGGGTCACGGCAGCTCCGGCACGGCCGCCTGCGGGCCGAACAGCCAGATGAGCGCGACGAAGTAGGCCACGTACAGCCCCAGCATCGCGATCCCTTCGCGCCGGGTCATCTGCCAGCCCGTGCGCAGGAAGACGAGCATGGTCAAGACCACGACGATCATGGCCGGGAACGAGAAGTTGATGATGGCGGGCTCGACCGTGATCGGGTTGACCAGCGCGGACATGCCGGCGATCCAGAGGATGTTCAAGATGTCCGCGCCGATGATGTTGCCCGCGGCCACCTCGGTCTCGCCGCGCCGGGCCGCCGAGATCACGGTGGCGATCTCGGGCAGCGACGTGCCCACGGCCACCATCGTGAGGCCGATGATGATCTGCGGCACGCCGAAGGCCGCGGCGATGGCCGTGGCCGACTCCACGATCAGGTGACTGGCGACCAGCACGCCCAGCAGCCCGCCGCCGAAGAACAACCCGACGCGGTGCCAGCGGTGCGGCACCGCGTCGGGTGCGACCTCCTCGACGGGGAGGATCGAGCGCCCGCGCTTGGCGGCCCGAACGGCGGTCAGAATGTAGACCGCCAGGCCCAGCACGAGCATGGCGCCTTCCATCCGGCTCAGCGTGCCGTCGGCGGCCAGCCCGTAGGCGATCACGTCCACGGCGATCAAGAAGAGGGCCGCCGCGCGGAACGTTCCGCGGTGCACGACGATGGGCGCGATCAGCGCCGCCAGCGCCAGCGCGAGCGCGTCGTCGGCGATCACGGAACCGATCGCGTTTCCCAGCGCGATCTCGGGCTCGCCGCGCCAGGCCGCCTGCACCGAGACCAACAGCTCGGGCAGCGTGGTCGAAAAGCCCACGATCACGATGCCAACGAGCATTTTCGGCAGCTCAAGCTTGAGCGAAAGCCCGACCGAGCCGGCCACGAACCAGTCCCCGGCCTTGAACAGGATGACCAGCGCCACGATAAACACGAGCGCCGCGACCGTGACGTCCACGCGATCCCCTCCGCTTGTGGCTGAAAACGGGAAAAGCCGTCTTCGGCCAAAGTATCAGCCCCGCCGGGTCTTGGCAAAGATCAGCGTGTCGCGTACCTCGCCCCGCGACGAGACGTCGTCGCAGCGCAAGGTGGCCTCCAATTCGTACTGCAGCGCCTCGGGCACGCGGCGGCTGCGGGCGTTGCGCGGGTCGCAGCGGATCTCGACGCGCCGGGCGCCCAGCGCCTGGAACGCGAAACGCGTGATGGCCTCGACGGCCTCGCGGATGTAGCCCCGGCGCGCGTAGGGCGTGCGCACCCAGTAGCCGATCTCGAACTTGGGCACGTTCCAGTCGATGCGGTGCAGCCCGCTGCAGCCGACCAGCGTCTCAGTCCCTTTCAGGTACAGGTGCAAGCGCAGGTCCTTGCGCGCCAGGAAGTCGACCCAGGCTTGGCGCACGTTCTCCTCGGCTTCCTCCGCCGACTGCTCGGACTGCGCCCAGGGCATCCAGGGCTTGAGCTCGTTCAAGCTCTCGGCGATCGCGGCGCGTAGCTCGACTCCGTCTCCGGGGCGCGGCGCGCGGATCAGCAGCCGCTCGGACTCGAAGGCGTCGGGAAAGTCTTTCAGGATTGGATGCATGCCGCCCGTTATACGGCAGCGAGGGCGGAGCTGGCAACGGGGGGAACCCTGCCCCATGATGGAGGTCAGCGCTGCCGTTGACCGAAATCATCTCGCGCCCCCGCAGCGCCCCGTACACTTGGCCCCGCAAGGGAGGAAACCATGATCGTTGGCGTTCCCAAGGAAATACCGTGGCTCAAGGGCGCCCAGGAGCGGCGTGTCGGGCTTTCGCCCGCCGGCGCGTCGGAACTGGCTCATGGGGGCGCCACCGTCCTGATTCAGCACGGCGCGGGCGAGGGCGCCGGCTTTTCGGACGAGACCTATGAGGAAGGCGGCGCGCACATCGTGGCCAGCGCCGAGGAGGTCTACCTCCGCTCCGAGATCCTCTGTAAGGTCGAGCGGCCCGACGAGTCGGAGTGGCGTTACCTGCAACCGGGGCACGTCCTGCTGGGCTACCTGCATCTGGCCGCCGCGCCCAAGTCGTTTTTGGAAACCCTGATCGAACAGCGCGTGACGGCGATCGGCTACGAGGTCATCCAGGACGACGCCGGCCGGCTCCCCGTGCTTGAACTGACCAGCCAGATCGCCGGCCGGCTCACACCGCAACTGGCCGGCCGGCTGCTGGAGCGCGGCCGCGGCACCCTGTTGAGCGGCATCCCCGGCGTGCCGCCCGCCGACGTCGTCATCCTGGGCGGGGGCACGCTGGGCTACCACGCGGCCCGCGCGCTGCTGGGCGCCGAGGCCAGCGTCTACATCCTGGAGCGCGACCTGCAACGGGCCAGCGCGATCGACCGCCTGCTGGGGGGGCGCGCCGTGGTCGCGATGTCCAACCGCCAGAACCTCGAAAAGTTCGTCAAGTTCGCCGACGTCCTGGTGGGCGCCGTGCTGCAGCCGGGCGAGCGCGCGCCGCTGCTGGTGACGCGCCCCATGGTGCGCTCGATGGAGGAGGGCGCGGTGTTCCTGGACTTCTCGATCGACCAGGGGGGCTGCTCCGAGACCTCGCGGCTTACCCCGACCGAGGACGAGATCTACACCGAATCGGGCGTCATCCACTGCTGTATGCCGACGATCTCGAGCGTGGTGGCCCGCACGGCCACGCACGCGCTCTCCAACGCGGCCATCCCCTACGTCAGGCGGCTCGCGAAAAGCCCGCTGCACGCCGTCATAGGCGAGAAGCCCGAGCTGGCGCGCGGGGTCTACACGCACGGCGGCCTGGCCACGCACCCCTCCCTGGCGGGCGAGAGCGCCGTCCCGTCCGCGTCGCTGGAGGACGCCTTGAAAGCGAGGCCCACCCCATGAGCGCCAACGGATGGATCAAGGCGTACCGCGACAAGTCCGTCACGGCCGAGGAGGCCGTGGGCGTGATCCAAAGCGGCCAGCGACTCTACGTGAGCGCCAACGCGGCCACGCCCTTCCACCTGCTGGAGGCGCTGGCGCGGCGCGGCCCCGAACTCGAGGACGTCGAGGTGCTGCACGTCCTGCTGCTGGGCCAGGGCCACGAGGACCCGCTCTCCCGGCCCGAGCTCGAGGGGCACTTCCGGCACAACTCGCTGTTCGTCGGGCCGGCCGACCGCGAAGCCGTCAACACCGGGCGGGCGGACTACGTGCCCATCTTCCTCTCCGAGATCCCCGACGTGCTGCGCACGACGCTGCAGCCCGACGTGGCGGTCATCCACACCTCGCCCCCCGACGAGCACGGCTTCATGAGCCTGGGCGTGGAGTGTCTGAACACCAAGGCGGCGGTCGAGTCCGCCACCACCGTGATCGCCCAGGTGAACGAGCGCATGCCGCGCACGCTGGGCGACTCGTTCGTGCACGTCTCCTCGGTGCACCACGTCGTCGAGGTCAACGAGCCCCTGCCCACGCTCGACACCGGCGAGCCCGATCAGGTCTCGCGCCAGATCGCCAGCCACATCGCGCCGCTGATCGAGGACGGGGCCACGCTCCAGTTGGGGATCGGCGCGATTCCGGACGCCGTGCTGCGCCTGCTCAAGGACCGTACCGACCTGGGCGTGCATACCGAGATGGTCTCCGACGGCGTCATGCAGCTCATGGAACTGGGCGTGATCACGGGCCGGCGCAAGAGCCTGCACCGCGGCAAGGTGATCTGCACCTTCATCCTGGGCACCGAGGACCTCTACGACTTCGTCCAGGACAACCCGGCCTTCGAGGTGCACCCGTGCGACTACACCAACGACCCCTTCATCGTGTCACAGAACGAGAAGATGGTCGGCATCAACTCGGCCATCGAGGTCGACCTCTCGGGGCAGGTGTGTTCGGACTCCATCGGGCCCAATATCTACAGCGGCTTCGGCGGCCAGCTCGACTTCATCCGCGGCGCGGCCCGCTCCAAGGGCGGCGTCCCGGTGATCGCGCTGCCGTCCACGGCCAAGGGCGGCAAACTCTCGCGCATCGTGCCGTATCTGAAGGAGGGCGCGGGCGTGGTCACGACGCGCGGGGACGTCCACTGGGTCGTCACCGAGTACGGCGCGGTCAACCTGCACGGCAAGAACCTGCGCGAGCGGCTCGACGCGCTCGTCTCGATCGCGCACCCCGACTTCCGCGAGGAGCTGGCCCAATCCGACTACGCGCAGCGGTTCAAGCGGGGCGTGCGAACCAAGGGCTAAACGCCTTGAGCCTTCGCGCAAGCACCGCTATAATGGCCCGCATCCGTCCCCATCGTCTAGCGGCCTAGGACACCGCTCTTTCAAGGCGGCGGCGGGGGTTCGAATCCCCCTGGGGACGCCAGTTGGACACTGCCAGGTCAGCAAACCCCGCTTTGAAGGTTGGAACCAGCGTTTCGTGCCCGACTCCGAAGATCAACACGAGAAAAAAAGCGCACGATACCTCCTTCTTTCGCTTATCATACAACAGAGGGAAGGATGTAGTAAAGAGACAGCTTAGGCAGGCTGAAGCTGGAGGTTCTCCACTTTGGCTTCGGCGAAATGGCGGGGGGCATGCGGCTGGTGGGGGCAGGCGCCAGCCCTTCGAGCTACAATGAGGGCATGGTTTCCAATGTGCTCGCCCTGAAACGGCTTCAATCCGGTTTCAATGCGCTCCCCTTCCATTCACCCCACAAGGGAGAAGAGGATCAATTCCGAGCGGCCTGGGGCCAGATTCTCAACGCCTCCGGCCTCGACACCGAGCTTGAGCGCGCCTTCGACGAGCTTGCGGGCTTACTATCGCCGCTGTGTGGAGCACGAACAGAGGAGGCGGTAAGCGAAGCCGTCGAGACGTTGCTGCCACACTACGGCTTGTGGAAGGTGAAACTCTCGGCCGTCCTGGTGAACTCGTTGGAGGAAGGCAAGGCGCACGAGTTCCTGCACGCCTATGGTGAGGGAATGAATGAGGCTCAGCACCTTTTCGACCGCGCAGACACGAGCACAAGCGAAGAGACCGCAGAACTTCTCCACTCCGCGTTCGAAGGCATCGCCCTCTACAGCGAGAACATGCTGGGTGCCCTGTTAGAGGACGGCAGGGACGCTCTCAACGAGGCGCATGTCGAGGCCACCTTCAATCGGTACCTCAAAGCCGACCTCCTGGTCCTGACCGCGGCCATGATGATCAACGGTGAGCTGCAAGGCTGGGATCATCAGACGCTGGCGGGGGTCGCTTCGCAAGCGGACGTCCACGTGGAAGCCATCGAGGACTACCTCATCGGCCATGATCCAGCGCTCAGGGAACGCTTGCAAGACGACACCGACGACAGCATCTCGCTGGACGAGATGATGCGGCAGCTCGACTCGGCATGATCGAAGTCAGGCTCAGCCCAAGAGCCGTCAAAGACCTCAAGAAACTAGACCCTCAAGACCGCCAGAGAATCGCAGCGAAGCTCCAAGAGCTTCGGGAACACCCCAAGCCAGCCGCCCTCCTGAACGCCCTCCAAGGATACTCCACACTCTACAAAATACGCATCGGCCACTGGCGCGCCATCGGGCCGTTCGACGGCGAACGCTTCCTCGTGAGGTGGATCGGGAAGCGCGACGACGTCTACAAGCAGCTCCGACGCTGATCCATCACGGGCCAGAGGTGCCAGCCAATGGATGTGGTAAAGAAGCGGCTTAGGCAGGCTGAAGCTGGCTCGAAACCGGGCGTTGCCTTGTTGGTCCAGTTGTTCAACGAAGCTCTTCTGCTTCTTGACCACGTTTCAACGCCGCCGCGACACCATAGCTTACTCCCCATCGGTGCGCCGCGGGAGCCAGACCGCAAACGCCGCGCCCCCGTCCGTCCCGTCCGCCAGCGCGATACGCCCTTCGTGCTTTTCCACGATCTCCTTGGCGATGGCCAGCCCGAGACCGAGGCCAAAGTGCGTCCCCTGGCGCTTGGAGGTGAAGTTGGGCTCGAACACCCTCGCCTTGAGCGCGTCCGGCACGCCCGGCCCCGTGTCCTCGAAGCGGACCCAGACCCAATGGTCGTCGGCGCCGGTCGCGATCCGGAGCGTCCCGGTCTTGCCCATCGCGTCGCAGGCGTTCACGATCAGGTTGGTCCAAACCTGGTTCAGCTCGCCCGGGACCGCGCGGATCGGCGGCACGGGATCGAGTTCGAGCGCGAGGTTGAGGAATTTGAGCCGGTTGCTGAGCACCTTGAGCGTGTCGTTGAGCCCCGCGCGCACGTCGACCCACTCGGCCGTCTCGCCGGCCGGCCGGCTGTAGCTTTTCATGCTCTGGACCAAATCCGCGATCCGCAGGCCCGCCAGCTCGACCTTGCGCAGCAGCCGGCCGGACTCGTAGGCGGCCAGCCGCCGCTCCCAACCCTCGCCTTGTGCGCTTTCGATCAGCTCGAGCGCCTCCTCGGCCATGCCGGCCAGCTTGCGCAGGGTGGCGCGCCCGAGCTCGGGGAAGCGGCCCGACAGCGCGTCCATGCGCGCCCGGACGCGCTCGCTGTCGGCCAGCCCGCTGCCGTAGCCCAGCCCGAACAGCGCGCGCTCGGCCTCGGCATGGGAGAAGATCGTCTCCAGCGCCCCCTTTAGGTGGTCGCCGGCGCGCGTGAGCGAGGAGACCGGGTTGTTGACCTCGTGGGCGAAACCCGCGGCTAGCTGGCCCAGCGTGGCCATCTTCTCCTGGTGAATGAGGCGCTGCTGGGTGCGCTCCAGGTCCCGATACGCCTCGGCCAGCTCGTTGCGCTCGCGCGCCAGCGCGTCGTTGAGCGCGTCAAGCCGCAGCTGCAGCGCGACGGTGTGCCGGTAGCGGTCCACCAGGTTGGCCAGCAGCAACTGCTGGATGTGGCCCTGCAGCCGCGGGTGCGCGCGCATGAGCGTCTCGAACTCGGCCATGTCGATCACGACGGCCTCGCCCGCCTCAAGGGCTCGCGCCGTCGTGAGCGAGGCCTGGCCGGTCGTCAGCGCGATGATGCCCATGAACGCCCCCGGCAAGAGCGAGTCCACCCGCGAGAGCCGGCCGTCGTCCCGCGCCTTGCAGAGCTCGACGCGCCCCTCGGTGAGCAGGTAGAGCTGCGAGAGCCGCTCGCCCTCGCGGAAGAGCACGTCGCCGGCCGCAAAGCACACCGTTTGCGTCTCGAGCTCGCTGAAGCGCTTGGAAATCCGCTTCAGCAAGTCGAGCAGCGCCCGGTGGTCCTCGAGCCAGCGCTGGCCGTAAGGAAAGTCCACGGCTAGGCGTCGCTCAGCGAGCCGCCGCGGTGCAGACGGTCGGCCAGCCGCGCCGCGTCCAGCACGTCCATGTAGGGGAGCACGTCCCCCTCGCGGGCCAGCACGTACTCGGTGAGCTCGTCGCGCACGACCCGCTCCAGCGCTTCCCTGCGCCAGGGCTTGGCGATGTAGTGGTTCAGGTCGGCCTCGTTGACGGCCCGGACGGTCTCGTCCAGCCCGGCGTGGCCCGTGATCAGGACCTTGCGGCTGTGCCGGGTTTCGTCGCGGCCCTGCAGCTCGACCAGCAGGTCGACGCCGTCCTGGCCCGGCAGCAGGTGGTCGCAGAGCACGAGCCCGACGGCGTCGCCCTCGGCTGCGATGCGCTCTATGAGACGGCGGGCCGCTTCGGCCGAGGCGGCGGTCTCAATCGGGAAGCGGTCCTCGAACGCCGCCAGATCGGTCACGATCGCGTCGCACACGTCGGATTCGTCCTCAACCACCAGGATATAGATCGACAAAGCGCCTCCTTACCCGGCCGAAACCAGCGCCGGCCAGTAGAACAGCGCGGCCAGCGCCACCAGCAACAGGCCGACGGCCCCGACCACGAGGCCCGCGCGCGCCATGTCGCGCGTGGCGCACAGGCCGGTGCTGATCGCGATCGCGTTGGGCGGGGTCGAGATCGGCAGCACCATCGCCAGGCTGGCGGCCACCCCGATCACGAGGCTGCCCACCACCCAGTCGAGCGCCAGGCCGTCCCCGGCCAGCCCCAGGCTCACGCCCAGCGGGACGAGCAGCGTCGCGGTCACGGTGTTCGACAGGAAGTTGGACATGGCCATGGCCAGGGCCCCGAAGCCGAGCAAGAGCCAGGCGCTTCCCAGTGCGCCCCAGTCGACGCCCGCCACGACCCAAGCCGCCAGCCCCGTGTGTTCCATCGCCAGCCCCAGCGAGAGCCCGCCGGCCACCAGCCACAGGACCTCCCACGGCAGGCGGCGCACCTCCTCGCGGGTCACGACCCCGGTGGCCGTCAGCAACGCGACCGGGACGAGCGCCACCATGCCGCTCTTGAGCCCGTGCAGCCCCTCGGTGACCCAGGCCAGCACGGTGAGCGCGAACACGCCGTAGAAGACCAGCGCGGGCCGGCTGCGGTCGAACGCGCCCTCGAGCTTGAGCCGCAGGGCCGCGGCCCGCGGCCGGTAGAGCGCCAGCAACACGCCCCAGGCGCACAGCAGGCCGACCGCCGCCAGCGGCAGGGCCAGGATCATCCAATCCGTGAAGGCGATTTCGACGCCCTGGCGCGCCAGCGACTGGAGCACGACGGCGTTGGGGGGCGTGCCGATCGGGGTGGCGATCCCGCCGATGTTGGCCGCAAACGGCACGCCCAGGGCCAAGCCCACGCGGAACGGGTCCCCCGGCTCGAGTTGCGCCACCACCGGCAGCACGACCGTGACCATCATGGCCGTGGTGGCCGTGTTGCTCATGAAGGCCGAAAGCGCCGCGGTCACGGCCATCAGGCCCAACAGGATGTAACGCGGACGCGTCCCGAACGGCCGCAGCAACAGCCGCGTCAGGTTGCGGTCGAAGCCGTGCTTGACCGCCGCGGCAGCCAGCACGAACCCGCCCAGAAACAGCACGACGATGGGGCTGGCCAGCGTGGCCAAGTAGTCCGCGTACGGCAGCGGCGCGTAGCCGCGCGCCCGGTGCGCCTCACCCAGCGGCCCCTCGCCGCTCAAGAGCGCGACCTCCAGCAGGATGATCAGCAACGAGGTGGCGTAGATCGGCACGGGCTCGAACAGCCAAAAGGCCGCCGCCAGCAGGAACACGCTCAGCGCCAGTTGGCCGGCAAAGCCCAGCCCCGCCGGCGGCAAAACGAAGGGGAGCACGAAACCGAGTGCACCCAGCGCCAGCCCCAACCGGGCAGCGCTCATCCCCGTGTGCGCGTCCCCTCAAGCATGGTGGCTCCAGTGTAGCCCGGGGCGGCGCCGCTTCAACGCGCGCGGCCGTTTTGCGCGCGCCGGGGCCGCGGCATACATTGAGCCCAGCCCACGGAACGGGGGGGACGCATGGAACTGAACGACTACCGGGCGCAAGCGGCGCGCCTTGACCGAGACGACGCGCTGGCGAGGTTTCGCAAAGCCTTCGTCGTCGACGACCCCGATTTGATCTACCTGGATGGGAACTCGCTGGGTCGGCTCCCGCAAGCCACGCGCGAGCGCCTCCGCGACCTGGTGGAGCACGCCTGGGGCCGGCGCCTCATCCGCGGCTGGAACGAGGGCTGGATGGAGGCCCCGCAGCGCGTCGGCGCCAAGATCGCCCAGCTCATCGGGGCGCGCGACGACGAGGTCATCGTGGCCGACTCGACCACGGTCAACCTGTTCAAGCTGGCTCACGCGGCGCTTGAGGCCCGCCCCGGCCGAAGCAAGATCGTCACCGACGAGCTCAACTTCCCCTCCGATCACCACATACTGCAAGGGCTCCAACGCCTGAGCGCGCGCCCGATCGAGATCGAGGTGCTTCCGTCGCCCGACGGCATCCACGGCCCCGTCGAGGCGTTGGAGGAGGCGATTGACAAGGACACGGCGCTGGTCACGCTTTCGCACACGGCCTATAAGACGAGCTACACCTACGATCTGAAGCGGGTGACGGCCTGGGCCGAGGACGCCGGGGCGTTGATGCTCTGGGATCTGAGCCACTCGGTCGGCTCGCTGCCCGTGGCGCTCAACGAGGCCAACGCGCCGCTGGCCGTGGGTTGCAGCTACAAGCACCTCAACGGCGGGCCGGGCGCGCCGGCGTTCCTCTACGTGCGCCACGACCTGCAAGCGGCATTGAATAATCCGCTCCCGGGCTGGATGGGCCACGCGCGCGTCTTCGACTTCGAACCCCGCTACGAGGGCGCGAGCGACATTCGAAAATTCCTGACGGGCTCGCCGTTCGTGCTCTCGCTGTGCGCCATCGAGCCCTCGCTGGATCTGTTTCTGGAGGCGGGCATTGATCGGGTGCGCGAGAAATCTCTGCGCCAGACCGAGCTGTTCGTCGCACTTTGGGAGGCATTTTTGCGACCGCTCGGCTTCGAGCTGCGCGCGCCGCGCGACCCCGAACGGCGCGGCGCGCACGTCTCGCTGACGCACGCACACGGGCTGGCCATCGACCAAGCGCTCATCCACGACGCGCGCGTGATCCCCGACTTTCGCCCGCCGAACGCCATCCGCTTCGGCTTCACGCCGCTGTATACGACCTACGCCGAGGTCGTCTCTGCCGTCGATCGGTTGCGCCGGGTCGTCACCGACGGGACCTTCGAGCAGTACGCCTCCGAAAGGCCGCTGGTTACCTGAGCCCGCCCGGCAGCACCTCGACCGCCTCGAGCCGCACGACGAGCCGCGACACCGCTCCGGCGGTGAAGGTCGACGGGGCGCAGACCGGCACGCTCCGGTCGCGGCAGAGCCCCCGGAGGTCGAGTTCGACCTGGACGGTCTCGCGCGGCTCCCAGGCGTTGACCTCGTTCCCCTTGGTCTTGAAAGTCTCCTCGAGCCAGGGCAGCACCACGACCTGCGCCCCGGCGCGGTTCCAGACCTCGACCTCGCCGAAGGCGCGCGTGAGGGCGACGTTCCCGTCGTTGAACAGGGCAAGCGCGACGCGCGGAAGGGAGCGGTCCGGGTGACAGAAGGCGGGAATCGCCTCGGAGCCGCACGCGGGCGGCTCGGCCCAGGCCGCGCCCACGATCGAGGCGTGCGGGTGGAAGAAGTGGTTCTCGTCCGCGTTGTCATCGAACGCGATCGCGACGGGATACGTCACCGGGGCCGGCGGCGGATCGGGCGCGGGGGCGACCGGCGCAGACAGCCACTCACAGCCCCCCAGCCCCAGGGCGCATGCGACCAGCAGCGCCAGCGCGCGGCGTCGCTTGGCAGAGCTCATGCCCCCAGTGTATCGGAAACCGCCCCGCTTGCGCTCCCCAGCCCACGTGCCACAATGGAGCTCAACCCACGCAACGAGGACGGGACCGAGGTGGACATACTGTTCGTCTGTACCGGGAACATCTGCCGCTCGCCACTGGCCGAGGGCATCTTGAAACGCATGCTCGCGCAAGCGGGGCTGGCCGACCGCGTGCGGGTCGACTCGGCCGGCACGACCGGCTACCACGCGGGCGAAGCGCCCCACCCGGGCGTGGCCGCCCTCGCCCGGGAACGCGGGGTCGACCTGGACGGCAAGCGCGCCCGGCAGGTAAGACCCGAGGACGCCGAAGCGTTCGACCTGTTGGTGGGCATGACCCGCTCGCACCGGGACGCGCTCGCCGGCGCGGGGGACAAAGTCCGCCTGCTGGCCGACTTCGCCGACTTCGGCGACTCGGACGTGCACGACCCGTACTACAGCGGCGACTTCGAGAAGACCTACCGGCAGGTCGAAACGGGCTGCAGCGGCCTGCTGGAGCACCTCAAGCGCGCGCTCGCCTGATGGCCCTGTCGCGCGGGCTGCAAGCGGCGCTCGAGGCGTGCGGGCTGGCGCGACTGCGGGAAGCCGGCGTCCTCCGCGTCCCCGAGGCCTACGCCTGGCAGGACACGCCCGCGTTCATCCTGCTAGAATGGGTCGAACCCGACCACACGAATGATGCGAAGACGCTGGAACACTTCATCGACGAGGGCGCGTGCGTCCCCTCCATGCTGCACGGGGATCTCTGGGGCGGCAACTACCTCGTCTCCGAAGGCGAAGCCGTCCTGATCGACCCGGCGGTCTACTGCGGCCAGCGCGAGGTCGAACTCGCGTTCACCGAGCTGTTCGGCGGCTTCCCGGCCGCATTCTACGCGGGCTACAACGAGGTCTGGCCCCTGCCCGCCGAGTACGCGGACCGCAAGGCGCTCTACCAGCTTTACCCGCTGCTGGTCCACCTGAACCTGTTTGGCGAGGCGTACGGCGGGGCCGTGGACCGGATCCTGAATCGCTACGTCGGCGCGCGGTAGAATAGCGCAGAGACCTTCGACCGCGGAAAGGACACAAGCTCATGCCCCAGCTTCAACCCAAACGCTTGCTCGCTTTCACGCTCGTGGCGCTCGCGCTCGGCCTCACCGCGTTTTCCCAATCCTCCGAGCAGGATCGCGCCACGGTTTCCGGCGGGACGCTCACGGTCGTCGCCCGCGGCGGTGGCGTGCGCATCGACTGCGTCGGCGGCGAGGTGCGCGTCGACGGCGAGCAGCCCGTCGGCGGTGCGGTCGACTGCGAGCGGATCAGCCGCATCGAGGTGGACGGAGGCTTTGCGCGCAGCGGGGTCTCGGTCAACCTGATGGGGTTGATCGCCGACGGCTTCTCGAACTTTCGCGAGGCGAACGTGTTGGGCAGCCGCTTTTCGGACTCGATCGCCGGCAGCAACGTCCGGATCACGGCCAACGGCGGCGACGGAAACGATCGATTGGAGGGGGGCCCGGGCGAAGACACCCTGATCGGCGGGCCGGGGGACGACGACCTGTTCGGCGGCGAGGGGGACGACGCGCTCGACGGGGGCGCGGGACGGGATCGGCTGGTGGGCGCAGAGGGCGACGACGTGCTGAACGCCGGCCCGGACGACGACGAACTGGAGGGAGGCGAAGGAGACGACCAACTGGATGGCGGCGACGGGGACGACCGGCTACAAGGGGGCGACGGGACCAACACTCTGCGCGGCGGGCCGGGCGACGACGAGCTCGAAGGCGGCAACGGGCGCGATCTGCTAGAGGGGGGCGCGGGCGAGGATCGGCTCGACGGCGGGCCGGGCGACG
>CAZNGF010000003.1:0-79726 GCA_964572855.1 uncultured Thermotogae bacterium
CGCCTGGTTGATCTCGGCGTCCTCCAGCGTGCCGTTGGCGTTGACGTCGAGTGCGACTGTGAGGGACTGTGCGTCACCAGTGCCGATGTCGCGTATCGAACTGGCGTCGTTTTCACCGACATCTACAGCGGAACCCGCTTTCAACGTCGTAGTCGGCAAGTCGGAATTCGCCGGCACGACAAAGACTTGCCCCTGTGTCACTTCAACCGTCGTGAAGTCATCTTCATTGCGTGCGGTGAATTGTCCAAGACCCTGGATCATCGCATTCGCGTCATTTGTTTCGACAACAAGTCCCAGATCTCCGTGAAGCGTCTCGATGGCAACCTCGCCTGTCGGGAGCGAAATCCTTATGTGCATATCCTCTGCTGTTTGCTGAGGTGAAGCCATTGCGATTTCTGATTCTGCACTGATTTCACAGACGTTTTTGACCAAAATTACGATCAAAGGGGCAAGTCCAATTTCCAGCGAAGTAGAGCCTCCGGTTGGCCCACTAAACAGATAGCTTATGAGGGGATAGTAATTTCTTGCTTGATTCTTAAAACACTCGATATCAAACGATACTTTAGAACCATCAACGGTGAGCGTTTTCACATTTTCAGACTCAATCTCACTTATGGGGATCCTCTGCTCTATGTTTCCTGACTCGCCCCTTACGACGAGATCGCCTTCAGACGAGGGGGTTGGCTCCTTAACGACCTTGAATGTAAGGGAGGCGCTGGCTTCGGCCCCGTGTTCGTCGGTCACGATGACCTGAACCGTGTAAGTCCCACTCGGCGTCAGCAGCCTTGTGAGTTCTGCCTCCTCTTTGACGATCCCGAAGGGGCTGTCCCCAATGAACCATGTATAAGTCAGGTCAGCATCTTCTGCGCCCGTTACGTCGGCGCGCAGGACCGTTTCCGTTTCCACCGTGGGGTTCTCGGTGAGCAGGATCAGCTCCACGGTGAAGTCGTTGGCTTGGGTGGCGCTCACCGTGAATTGAATCCGATCGCTGGCCTCGCCGCCGTTGCCGTCGCGGATGACCACCTCCATGACGTAGGTGCCTGCCTCCGGCTGCTCCCAGATGGCCTCCGGGCTGTTGCCCACGTTCGTCTGTCGAACGCCCTCGAAGAACCACTCATAGGTCAGATCGTCCCCGTCCGGATCGGACGCGTCCGCGAAGAACTCGATTGGCTCGTCGGGCGTAGGATTGCGTGACGACAAAAGCAGCTCTACCGTCGGGGGCCGGTTGTCACTGGGGGGCGGTGGCGTTGTCCCGCCACAAGATAACGTAGGCCGGTGGGCTGACACCAATCCATCGATCATTGTGCTTTCGATATCGAAAATCTTGCTGGTCCTGATTCCGTTTTCGTAAAGCCAAACAACGGTGATCACCTGAGCGTCATATAGCCGGGACAGCTTCTTGGTGTAGTTGAATTCACCCATAGGTGGAGTCACACGTGGGGAAACACTTCCTTCGTCGAACACAAGCGCGTAATCATCTCCGGTATCGACGAAATCGTGAGAATCTGGGTTGGGATTTGCGTGAAAGTCATCCCATTCTTCTTGTGTGCGGTCTAAACATTGGTATCTCACGTTGATCATGGAGACCCCTACGTCTTGATCTCCATAGGTACAAACGAAGTCACGAACGAAACCGGAAGATGCTCGCCAGCGACTGTCGTCATTTAACACCGAGAAATCACCCAATATGCCACCCGCTTCACAATTCAGTGCGGGTTGAGACCGAGCAGCTTGATAATGGCTCAAAGAAACCAACAACACGACCAGTAAAGTTACCACGCACTTAGAGGTAACAAGTCCTCGTTGCCGCTCGCCACCCGACCGCTGCATCGAACTGACCTCCTTGGGATTGAAAAAACTAGGCCCGTTCCAGTCACAAGATCGCACGACGAAGGACCTTGTGTTCTTGAACGGGTTTCAACATCAGTATAGCACATTTCGTCAGAAGGTTTTCTCGGTCGCGTACGCGGCGAGGTTGTTCAGCGGGCGTTACCATGGCCGGCGGCGGAAAGGAACGGCGTGAGCGCGTTTGCATTCGAGATGCTCGCTCCCCGCCTGCTCATGGCCCACAACCTCACGTATGGGGCGAGCTGATGCGCCAGGTGCGCGCGGCGGTTGCCGAGGGGACGTTGGACGCACTCGAGGCCGTAGTCGCTCAGCGCGCCATAGCCAAAGCCTGGCCACGCCACCTCAGAAAGAAGGTTTCTCTTCTGGAGCGGCTCCCCGCCGGTACGGGGCGACCCCGCCGGCCGTGCCGGGCGAGAGCTCGAAGCCGGTCAGCCTCGCGTTGGCCGCGTCGCCGGCCACGACCTTGCTCCCCTCGATCACGACCGGCGAGTTCCCGTCGCCCAGCGCCTTGAACGTGACCCGCACCACCTTGCCCTCGATCAATCCGCCGGCCGGCTTCACGGCGCCGAAGCCGAAGGTGCCGCTGGCGTTGTCGATCGCGCTGGCCAGCACGACGAAGTCGCCCGCGCCCTCGATCCCGGTGACCTCGATTGTCTCGGGGTCAAAGCTGACACCGTCTTCGTCGATCGAGAGCGCGGCCAGCCCGCCGCCCGGCATGCCCGAGACAGCGATGTAAAACGCCCCCGTGCCGCCCGCGGTCGCGAACCCGTCCAGCACGCCCAGCGAAAAGCCGCTCAAGCCCCCGCCGAAGAAGAAGCCGCAGGCGGTCAGGCTCAGCGCCAGAACGGCGTTGAGGGCGAGCGCGCCCAGCGCACGAAGCATTGTCATTCAACCTCCTGTAAGACCTTTTTATCCCTTGCAGGCGCCCCTGTCAACCTCGCTGAGGAGCCAGGGCGCACGGCACGGCAGGTCCCTACGATCGGCCTATTTCTGGCGGAACGAGCTGTGCCAGGAGGTGAACAGGCGCTCCATGAGCGCGATGAAGTTGTAGAACAGGATGCCGATCAGGCTGGCGTAGGCGATGGCGGCGAAGGTGACGTCGTAGCGGCCGCCGCGGGCCGAGAGCGAGATGCGCTGCCCCAGCCCCTGCGGCGGACCGGGGATGAGGAACTCGGCCACGATCACGCTGATGAACACGATGATGCTGGCGATCTTGAGCGCGTTGAACACGTATGGCAGCGCGTTGGGGAAACGCAGCATGCGCAGCACGTGACGCGGCTTGGCGGCGTACGACTGCATCAGATCGAGCTTGAGCGGGTCGATCACGGTCAGGCCCTGCACGACGTTGACCAGCACGGGGAAGAAGCTCACGATCACGGCCACGGCGGCCTTGGATTCCCAGTCCACGCCGAAGGCCCGGCCCAGCACGGGCGCCAGCCCGAC
Source organism: uncultured Thermotogae bacterium (assembly GCA_964572855.1). Classification (GTDB taxonomy): domain Bacteria; phylum Bipolaricaulota; class Bipolaricaulia; order RBG-16-55-9; family JAJCYT01; genus CAZNGF01. Next base: position 3,292 of record CAZNGF010000003.1, read on the forward strand.
GATCGGGATCGCGCTGAACGCCGTGGCCAGCGGCAGGAAGCCCCGCTGCATGAAGCGGCTGAACGCGATCAACACGCCCATGACCACGCCCGCCGTGATGCCCATGCCGTAGCCCAGCAGCACCTGCATCACGAAGGTGCGGATGCTGTCCTCGACCAGCACGCCGCTGGAGGAGAGCAGCACGGCGTAGACGTCGCTCACGCGCGGGAAGAAGGCCAGCGGCACGCGTAACCCCTCGGTGACGGCCTCCCAGCTCAAAAACAGCGCTGCGGGCACGCTGGCCGGGGGCAATAGATCGCGCATGAGCCGCGTGAGCCGGTCGGTGGCCGCAAGCGTGCTGAGCTGGGTCACCGCCCCGCCGGCGGCCAGCAGCGAACCCCAGAAGCTGAGCCAGAACCCCGTCCCCGCCGGGTCCGTGTAGCCCGCGCCGAGCGCGTCCTTGAACCCCAGCAGCGCGACCAGCGAGCCGGCCACGCCGCAGGCCAGCAGCCCCGCCCCCGCCCACTTGGACCCGCGCCCGAAGGACAACAGCAGGGCGGCCAGCGCGAGCCCCAGCGCGGTCCACCCCGCCCAGGCCGCCGGCGCGATCGCGCTCAAGGGCAGTACGCCTTCGGCCTCGTTGCCGGCCCAGGGGAGTGCCAGCCCCCAGAGCGAAAGCAGCGCGCCCAGCAGCCCGCCCCAATTCAAGCGCGCGCGCCACGTCATGGTCGGCCCTCCCGCTTTCGCATGCGCCTCACGCCTTCCTCACCCAGGGGGCGATCAGCTTCTCGAGCCAGCCCACGCCGGTCACGAACACGATGCCCATCAGCGACGAGAGGATGAACAGGATCCACAGATCGGCCACGTTGCCGGCCTGGACCTGGCCCAGAATGGCAAAGCCCAGCCCCTTGGCATTCGAGGTCTCGGTCTCGGCGATGAGCGCCCCGACCAGCGAGGCGGCCGCCCCGACCTTGAAGCTGGCGAAGATAAACGGCATGGCCGCAAACAGCCTGAGCTTGAAGAACACGTGGCGCTGCTTGGCCGCGTACGAGCGCATCAGGTCCAGCGAGAGCGGGTCCACCGAGCGCAAGCCCTTGGCCGCGCCGACCGAGATCGGGAAGAAGCTCAAATACCCCCCGATGATGGCCGTGGGCAGGATGCTCGTCTGGATGCGCACGCCGAAGTTGGCCAAAATCAGCACGAGCATGGGCACGAGCGCGATGATGGGCACGGTTTGCGAGGCGATCACCCACGGCAGCAGCGCGCGCTCCAGCGGGCGCACCAGCACGAACAGGATCGCCAGCGCCAGGCCCACGAAGCCGCCGGCCAGCAGCGCGACCAGCGTCCCGCGCGCGGTGTAGAACCCCTGGCGCGCGACGTTGCGGTCGCTGGACCAGTCGTAGCGGGTCAAGTAGTCCGGCGCGATGGTGAAGATCCAGTGCGGCAGCGGCACGGGGTGCTGCGGCAGCGCCAGAAAGCACTCGACCAGGTTGGTCCCGCACTTGGGCCGGTCGTAGACCGTGTAGCGGTCGGTCCAGACGACGCTGCCCGGTTCGGGAGCCTGGGCCAGCACGAGCCGGCTGACGTCGGCGTCCTGGACGACGTAGTCGCGCTGGGTCAGCCGGTTGCGCCGCGAGGGCGGCGTGGACAGCGTGACGGTGGCGCCGTCCTGGGTGTAGTCCGCGCCCGCTTCGAGCGCGCGCCCGTCCAGCGTGATGATCCCGCCGGGCTCGGGGAACGTGAACGTCACGCGCTGGCCGTCGGGCGGGGAGCGCGGGCGGCGCTCGGTGGCGCTCAGGAGCGCGTCGTCCACGTAGATCCGGCGCTCGGGGTCGGCGGGCATGACGCGCGGCCGGCTCAGCCGAAACGTCCGATTGCGGCCGTCGACCTCGCCTTCCAGTCTCTCGGCCCAGCGCACGACCCGTTCGGCCAGCTCGACCTCGGCGCCGGCCGGCGGCGGCTGGCGGAACACGAGCGTCGAGTCGTCCGCCCAGGCGTAGTCCCCGGTCACGCGCAGGGGGCGGGCCCAGTCCGGCTCGGCGCGCAGCGCCAGCCAGATGCCGGGCGCCTCCTCCAACACGAGCGTCGTCCCATCCAGCGTGTAATCCTCGCCCTCGACCAGCCGCTCGCCCCGCAGGACGAACGTGCCCTCGCTCCCCGTGAACGTGAACGTGGTCCGCTTTCCGTCGGGCTTTTCCGGGGGCTTTTCGTAGGCCTCGACCATGAGCCGGCCGTCGAGGTAGAGCGGCCGCCCCTGGCCGGACCGTTCGACCCGGAAGACGCGGTTGCTCCCGTCCGGCTGGACGTCGAGCTCGGCCAGCTCGAGCGAGCTCTCGGCGTCGGGCAGGCGCACGCCGCCGGCGCCGACCTCGTAGGGACCGGAGAAGGGCGCCCCGTCCCTCACGAGCAACCCCTGACCCAAATCGGCGTCGGGACCGAACTCGAGCTGCGTGGGGTCGGTGGTGTCCAACGGGGGAGAGGCCCGAAACGTCTCCTGCGACCAGCGGCTGCGGTCCTCGAGCTGGGTCCTGGCCATGGGATAGCCCGCCAGGAACGCGACCGGGTAGCCCAGCACGAAGATCGCGCCCAGCACGACCAGCAGGGGCGCCCACCGCTTGAGCCGCTGGATCAATCGGACCCCTTCTCGACGCGGCGCAGGGCTTCGCGCACCTCGGTGGCCAGCTCGAAGTAGCGCGGCGACTCGCGGGTCTCGGCCGTGCGGGGTTGCGGCAGGTCGACCCCGATGATCTCATTGATGCGCCCCGGCCGCGGGCTCATCACGACGACGCGCGTCGAGAGGAAGGTGGCCTCCGAGATCGAGTGCGTCACGAAGATGACCGTGGTCTCGGTCTCGCGCCAGAGGCGCAGCAGTTCGAGCTGCATGGCCTCGCGCGTGATCTCGTCCAGCGCGCCGAAGGGCTCGTCCATCAACAGGATGCTGGGCGAGAACGAGAGCGCGCGGGCGATCGAGACGCGCTGCTGCATGCCGCCGGAGAGCTGCCAGGGGTAGTGCTTGCCGAAGTCGTCCAGGCCGACGAGCGCGAGCAACCGCTCGGCGCGGCGCTCGCGTTCGGCCTTGGACACGCCCATGATCTCGAGCGGGAGCTGGACGTTCTTCTTGACGGTGCGCCATTCGTAGAGCACGGGCGACTGGAACACGTAGCCGTAGTCCCGGTCCAGGCGCGACTGCTCCGGCGTCTTGCCCCCGACGACGATCTCGCCGCGGGTGACCTGCTCGAGGTCGGCCACCAGCCGCAGCAGCGTCGTCTTGCCGCAGCCGCTGGGTCCGATGAGCGAGACGAACTCGCCGGGCGCGATCGACAAGCTGGCCTCGCTGAGCGCGACCACGTCGCCGCCCTTGCCGGGGAACACCTTTTCGACGTCCGAAATGCGGATGACCGGCTCGGTGGCGGTCCCCCGCGCTTCGGCCTCCTGCGTCGCTTCCTCAACCATGGCAACAACCTCCGTAGGGAAGGCATAATAAACCGCTCCCAAAACGGTGTCAATCCTAAAAAGCAATGATCTGGGCTATCCCGCGACGGTTCGTTGCGGACAGGGCTTGCGGCTCAAGCGTCCAGCGCGCCGAGCGCGCGCGTGACCCAGTCGTCGAGCGCTCCCGTCGCCGGCGCGTCACCGGGCCCGCCCGCCCGCGCGCGCAGCGCCTCGGCGCGCTCGCGGGCCTCCTGGTGCGTCGCCGGGTGGGCCAGCACGCGGGCGAGCAGGTCGCGGGCGTCCTCGGCTTGCCCGGTCTCGACCCAGAGCGCCGCGACGCCGAGCAGGACCTCGAGCGTGAGCGGCTCGAACGCGAGCCCCGCGACGCGGACCAGCGCCTGCCGGAGTTGGGCGGCGGCCTCCTCGTGCGCGCCGCGCGCGACGGCGACGTCCGCCAGGTTCTTGTGCGCGTGCACGACGCCGGCCTCGTCCCCGAGCTCGCGGGAGCGCGCCAGGCAGCGGGCGTGGATTGCGCCCGCCCGCTCGTACTCGCCGAGCCCGTAGTGCGCCGAGCCCAGGTTGTTGAGCACGGCCACTCGTCCCCAGGGGTTGTCGATCTTTTCGTAGTGTGCCAGGCTTTGGGTCAGATAGCGTCGGGCTTCGGGGTAGTCGTGCCGCGCCAGCGCCACGTTGCCCAGGTTGTTGAGCGCGCGCGCCACGCCGCGCCGGTCGCCGCCCTTGCGGCAGAGGGCCAGGCTCTCGCGGTAGCGGGCCGTGGCGGTCTCGAAATCGCCCCGCTCCCAGGCCAGCACGCCCAGGTTGGTCAGCGGCCGCACGGCGCCGGCCTCGTCGCCGCGCGCTTGGCAGAGCGCCAGGCCGCGTTCCAGGCAGCGCTCGGCCGCGTCGTAGTCGCCCTGCAGGTCGAACACGACGCCGAGCCCGTTGAGCCCGAAGGCCACCTCGTCCCAGGTCCCCTCCGCCTCCAGCAGCGCGAGCCCGCGTTCCAGCGCCTCGCGGGCCTCCGCGAAGCGCGCCAGCCGCTCCAGACACGTCCCCCAGCGCACCAGCAGCGTCCCCCGCAGCGCGGCCGGCGCGCCGTCGAGCCGCTCGACCGCCGCGCGGAACGCGGCCTCGGCCTCCCCGTAGGCCCCGCGCAGGTCGAGGTAGTCGAACCACGCGGGGGCGTAGCGCGCGACCAGGTCCGCGCGCGCGCGCTCGACGGCCCAGCGCCAGCCGGCTCGGACGTTGTCCGCGTCCGCCGCGATGCGCCGCAACGCGCGCGCCTGGTCCGCGCCGCCCAGCGCCTCGGCCCGCGCACGCAGGACCGACGCGTAGTGGGCGGCGTGCGCTTCGCGGGCGCGCTCGGCCTCCCGGGGGACGCGCTCGAGCTTGGCCCGCACGGCGTCCCGCAGCACGCGCAGCAGCTCGAAGCGGCCCGACGCCGTCCGGCGCAGCAGCGACTTGTGCAGCAGGCCCAGCAGCAGCGAGGGCGGCGCGTTGGCCACGGCGCGCGCGGCGTCCCGGTCGAACGGCCCGGCGAACACGGCGAGTCGCCCCAGGGCGCGGCGCTCTTGCGCTGAAAGCCGCTTCCAGGAGCCCGCCAGCGCCGCCCCCAGGCTGCGGTGGCGGGCCGGCAGGTCGGACGAGCGCGCCTCGAGCCAGCCCTCGCCCGCTTCCAGTTCGTCGGCGATCTCGCCGGGGGTCATGACCCGTACCCAGGGCGCGGCCAGCTCGAGCGCGAGCGGGACGCCCTGGGCCAGGCGGCAGATTCGGATTAGGTCGCGCAGCCCTTGAGCGTCGGGGGCGAAGTCCGGCGCGGCCCGCCGGGCGGCCGCCAGCAGGAGCGCGACCGCGGCGCGCTCGCCCGGTGTCGGGTCGCCCCGCTCCGGCAGCTCCAGGCCCTCCAGGGCCACGACCCACTCCCCGCGCCACCCCAGCGGCTCGCGCGAGGTCGCCAGCAGCGAAACGCCGGGCGCCGCCTCCAGCAACCCGCGCAGCCAGCCCAGCCCCGCCGCCAGGCGCTCGGCGTTGTCCAGCACGAGCAGCGCCCGCCGGTCGCGCACGAGATCGCCCAGTTGCCGCTTCGGGTCGCCGCCCGGCATGGGCGGCGCGTCCAGCGCTCCGAGCAGCGCGAGCGGGGCCCCATCGTCGTCCTCCACAGTTTCCAGCGGGATCCAGAAGACGCCGTCCGGAAACGCGGGCGCCAGTCCGCCCGCGGCCTCCAGCGCCAGGCGCGTCTTGCCGATCCCGCCGGGGCCGGTCACGGTGAGCGCGCGGCAGGACGGGCCCGTCAGGCGCTCGCGGATCCCTTCCAGTTCGCGCTGCCGCCCCAGGAACGGCGTGAGCGCCTGGGGCAGCTGGCCCGGCGCGGGGCGCGCCGTCGAGGGCAGCTCGTGCTTGAGGATCTGCTCGTGCAGCGCGCGCGTCTCGGGCGCGGGCTCGGCGTCCAGGTGCTGCAGCGTGAGGGCGCAGGCACGGTAGGCTTGCAGGGCCTCCTGTTGCCGGCCCGCGCGGTAGAGGGCCCGCATCTTCTGGCGGTGGGCGCGCTCCAGCCCCGGCTGCAGCGCGAGCGCCTGCTGGCAGCAGTCCAGCGCGCGCTCGTACTGACCGGCCCGGTCGTGACAGTCGGCCAGCTCGCCCAGCGCCTCCAGGTAGCGCGCCAGGAAGCGCTCCTGCTCGTGCAGGGCCCAGTCGTCGTAGAACCCCTCCAGCAGCGGGCCCCGGTAGAGCGCGGCCGCCTCGGCCAGCCGTTCGAGCCGCCGACGCGGGTCGGTGGCGCGTCGGGCCGCCTCGATCCCCCGTTCGAAGCGCCGGGCGTCCACGCGCCAGCGCTGGCTTGACTCCAGCCGCACCTGGGACGCGCTGGCCCGCAGCGCGTCGGCCTCCTCGCCCAGCGCCCTGCGCAGGACGTAGAGCGCGCGCCGCAGGTTAACGCGCGCTTTGGACTCGTCCATCTCGGGCCAAAACGCGCCGGCCAGCTTCGCGCGCGGGTGGTTTTGCTCCGGGTTCAGGACGAGGTAGGCCAGCAGCGCCTCGACCTTGCGGCTCTCCAGATGCACCCGCGCCCCGTCGCCGGCGCGCAGCTCGAATCCGCCCAGCAGCTTGAGTTCGACCATACAGCCCGGTGCTTGACTCCCCCCTTGCGCCCAGTATATCGCATGGTCCGGGCCGACCTCACGCTTTCCTCACGCCCCGCGGCTACGCTTTGTGGATGCCCCCAGCGGGCGATTTACATCCCAAAGAGGTGATCGGCATGTTCGCTCCATCCACGTTGACCAAGGCCGCGGGGCTGGCGGCGCTGGCGCTTTTGCTCGGCGTGTCGGCCCTGGCCGCGCCGTCGTACGGGGAGTTGCCCCTCAGCTTCGTCCCCAACGCGGGCCAGTTCGAATCCCAAGTGCGCTTTCAGGTAAAGGGCGCCAACGGTACGATCCACTTCACGTCGTCCCAGGTCGTCTTCAGCAGTGACGGGGCGGTGGTGCGGGCCACGTTCGTGGGCGCCGCCCCCGCGCCCGAGCTGACTGGCTTCGACCCGCTCCCAGGCACGGCCAGCTTCTTCGTGGGCGACCCCGCGCGCTGGCGCGCGGGGCTGCCGACCTTCGGGGCGCTGCGCTACGAGGCGCTCTACCCCGGGATCGACCTCGTCTACCGCGGGGGCAAGGGGGCCCTGAAGCGCGAGTTCGCCGTGGCGCCGGGCGCGGACCCGGCTCAAATCCGCATGGCCTTTTCAGGCGTCGAGGCGGTCACGATCGACGAGGCCGGGGACCTCGTGCTCGACACCGCAGGCGGGCGGCTGGTCGAGGACGCGCCGGTCGTGTTCCAAGAGATCGGTGGAGCCACGGTCGAGGTCGGCGGGCGCTTCCGCCTGTTCGACGACGGAACCGTGGGCTTCGAGGTCGGGCTCTACGATCCGTCCCACAAGCTGGTCATCGACCCCGAGCTGGCCTATTCCACCTACCTGGGCGGGGGCGACGGCGACAACGCGCTCGGCGTGGCCGTGGATTCGAACGGAAACGCCTACGTGACGGGCTCGGCGCGCTCGTCGGACTTCCCCAGCACCAACCCGGTCGTCTCGCCCGAGCCGGAGGGGGACGTCTACATCGCCAAGCTGAACCCGTCGGGCTCGTCGCTGCAGTACACGGCTTTTCTGGGCGGCGCGTTTCGCGATCAAGGCAGGGGCATCGCGGTCGACTCGGCGGGCAACGCCTACGTGGTGGGTGAGACGCGCTCGCCCAACTTCCCGACCGTGAATTCGCTGGATGCCACCCACGGCGGCGGGCAGTGCGTGACCGGCCCGTGCCCGGACGCGTTCGTGGCCAAGCTGAACGCGTCCGGCACGCAGCTGGCCTTCACGACCTTCTTGGGCGGGGGCGACGTCGAGTTCGGCAACGGGATCGCGCTGGACCGGGCGGGGCGGATCCACCTCACCGGGCAGACCGCCTCCGACGACTTCCCGGTCAACGGCCTGTTCCAGCAGAAGAAAGGCGCCCGCGACGCGTTCTACAGCAAGCTCGACAACTCGGGGTCGACGCTGCTGTACTCGACCTTCCTGGGCGGGAACGACAGCGACGACGGGCACGGCATCGCGGTCGACCCGTCGGGCAACGCCTACGTCGCTGGCGAGACCCGCTCGACGGACTTCCCCGTCACGACCAACGCGTTGCAGACGGGCCACGGGGGCGGCGCGCTGGACGGGTACGTGACCAAGTTCCAGCCCAACGGCCTGTTGGCCTATTCGACCTACCTGGGCGGGAGCAACACGGACTTCGTCAACGGGATCGTCGTGGACGGCTTCGGCAGCGCCTTCGTGGCCGGGTACACGGGGTCGAACGACTACCCGACCGTCTCGCCGGTGCAGGCGAACCTGGGCGGGCAGGTGGACGCGTTCGTCTCGAAGCTGAACGCGGCCGGCTCGGGGCTGGTCTACTCGACCTACCTGGGCGGCAGCACCATCGACTTCGCCCAAGGCATCGCCGTGGACGGGAGCGGCAACGCCTACGTCACGGGCGTGACCGATTCTTCCAACTTTCCGACCGCCGACCCCGTGCAGCCCAGCTACGGCGGCGGGGTCTTCGACGCCTTCGTGGCCAAGCTCAACCGACAGGGGTTCGCACTCGCGTACTCGACCTTCCTGGGCGGCACCGACAACGACCAAGGCTACGGAATCGCCGTGGACACCAAGGACGCCGCCTACGTCGCGGGCACGACGGCCTCGGGCAACTTCCCGGTCACGGGCGGCGCCTATCAGGTTTTGACCAGCAGCGGCGGGGTCAACGACGCGTTCGTGACCAAGCTCGCCGAGGCCACCTTCCCGCCGCCGCAAGAGCAGGACGAGGCCGACATGGCCGTGACCGTTCGCGACAACCCCGATCCCGTAACCGTGGGAGACGAGATCAACTACACCGTCGAGGTGCGCAACAACGGGCCGGCACAAGCCACCGGCGTGCTGCTCACCAGCACGATGCCGGGCAGCCTGGAGTTCGTTTCGGCGAACACCAACCGCGGGAGCTGTGGGCTGGTCAACGGCGTGGTCGTCTGCGAGCTCAACGACATGGGCGCCGACGTGCGCGTCACGGTCTCGGTCGTGGCGCGGGCCACGCAGGCCGGCACGGCCGGCAACACCGCGCGCATCTCGGCCGAGCAACTCGACCCCGAACCAAGCAACGACAACGACACGGCCACCACGACCGTGCAGGGTCAGGTCGACCAGGGGGAAAACGAGCCCCCCACGGTCTCGCTCAGCTACGCACCGCAGGACCCGACCGTGAACGACACGGTCGAGTTCGAGGCCGACGCCACCGACCCCGACGGCGACGAGCTCGAATACGCGTGGATCGTGGACGGCCAGCCGCAGGACGTCACGGGCCCGACCGCGCGCTGGACCAACCCGCCGCAAGGGGCTCACACCGTCACGGTGCGCGTTTCCGACGGCAACGGCGGCCAGGCCGAGGACACGGTCGAGTTCACCGTGGGCACGGGCCAGCAGGAGCCGGGCAACCAGGAGCCGACCGTTTCGCTCAGCTACACGCCGGGCAGCCCCGAGGTCGGGAACCCGGTGCAGCTCAACGCCCAGGCCAGCGACCCCGACGGCGACCCGCTGGGCTACAGCTGGACGGTCAACGGCCAGCCGCGCACGGATTTAACGGGGGCGAGCCCCACGTGGACGCCCTCGCAGCCCGGCAGCTACACGGTTCAAGTCCAGGTCGCCGACGGCCGCGGCGGCACGGCCTCCGACAGCCGCACGATCAGCGTGAGCGGCGGGAGCAGCGGCGACCCCTCCACGAGCTTGGCCGAGGCGCTCGACGCCAATGACAACGGCGTGCTGGACGACTCGGAAATCGAGAACGCGATCACGCTCTGGGTGCTGGGAGACACCGTGCCGGGCACCGACGGCGAGACGATCGGCGACGACGAGATGATCGACCTGATCGCGATGTGGATCACGGGCGCGTCGGTGAGTTCGGACGGCGCGGCGCGCGTCGCGTCGCCGCGGCAACCGCTGCGGGTTGAGGGCGTCGCGCTGAGCCAACCGAGCCCGCTGAGCCGGACCGTGCGCGTCCGAGGACAAAACGTAGCGCGCATTGAAGTTCAGGTCTTCGGCCTGGACGGACGGCTCCTGATTCGGGAGGAACACGCGGGACCGGCGCTGCGCTTCAACCTGCTGGACGGGTCGGGCCGGCCGCTGGCCAACGGCGTCTACCTCTACGCCGTCACCGCTCGCGGCACCGACGGCACGAGCTGGCGCAGCGCGGTGCAGAAGGTAGTCGTGCTGCGTTAGCGCACGGGTGGGGGGAGATGCGGCGGGGCTGGCACGTCCGGCCCCGCCGCGCTTTGCTTTCAGCGCTCAGACGAACCAAAGCAGCAGCAACCCCGCCAGCGCTACCGCCCCGAATGCCCAGCCCGCGAACCGAAACAACGTCGGGCCGCCCAGGGCCAGCACGAGGCTCGCCTTGAGCCCGGTGTTGACCAGCGAGGCCAACACGATGCCCTGGGCCGCGATGTGCGCGCTGATCTGCCCGTCGCGCGAGAGGTTGGACAAACTGAGCGTGATCGTGTTCGTGCTGGTGAGGCCGCTGAGCGCGCTGAAGGCCAGCACGCCCTGCCCGCCGAACCACTGGCTGGCCGCGGTGGCCAGCAGCGTGATCACCGCGTAGAGCGCCCCGATGGTGAGCGCCGAGGTGAGCCGGAAGGGGTTGCGCAGCGCGAGCTCGCTCCCCTCTTCCTGCGCCGCGGTGCGGTCGAACTGGAACCAGAGCACGGCGCAACCGAGCAGACCCGCGCCAATCATGCCGGCGAACGGCGGCCAGAGCCGCTGCAGCAGGGCGGGGTTGATGATGGCCACCTCGATGAGCTGGCGCGGGAACATGATGGTCGAGGCCAGCACGATCGAGAAGGCGAACATGCGCAGGAGTTGTTCGTGCTCGCGCGCGCGGCGCGCGTAGGTCAGCACGTAGGCCGTGCTGGAGACGAAGCCGCCCAGCATCCCGGTGAGCCCGATGCCCCGCCGCGGCCCCAGCACCTTGATGGCCACGTAGCCCAGAAAGCTCAATCCGGCGATCAGCACGACCATGAGCCAGGTCTGGTACGGGTTGAAGGCCCCGAACGGGCCCAGCGCCTCGTTGGGCAGCACGGGCAGCACGATGAAAGTGATGATGGCGAACTTGAGCGTGGCGTACAGGTCCTCCTGCTCGAGGCGGCCGGCGAACGCCTGCAGGCGCGGCTTGATCGAGAGCAGCACCGTGATCCCCACCGCCAGCGCCACCGAGACCTCGAACAGCTCGTAGTAGACCAGCACGCCGATGAGCGCGGTGAGCAGCGCCGAGATCTCGGTGGTCAGGCCCGGCTCCTCGATGTAGCGCGAGGAGAGCACGGCGCTGGCCGTGATGACGGCGGAAAAGCCCAGAAAGGCGATCAAGAGGAACCAGATCGAGCTCAGCTCGGCGATGAGCGCGCTGGTGGTGCCGAAGAGCGCAAAGAGCGTAAAGGTGCGCACGCCGGCGAAGAAGTGGCGGTCCTCCCAGCGCTGGCGCCACTCGCGCTCCAGTCCGATGAGCGCGCCCAACACCAGCGAGAGCCCAAAGACCTTGAACAGCGCCAGCGTGTCCACACGCCCTCCTTCCCACGCGGCACAGTGTGCACTGTAGCCTATATAGGCGTCAAGGACAACGCGCTTCTCCACACGAGGACTCGCTCCCCGAGATGAACACGGGCCAAGCCGCCTGATTGAACCGTAGAGGGCGCAAAGGAACGAGTTTCTCTGCGCTCTCGGCGACTACGTCGTTCCCCCCGTGTTCGCTTCCAGACGCGCGATCACGCACGCGGCCAGCGCCGCGCGCTCGGGAATCGAGGCCACCTCGAGGTATTCCTGCGCGCTGTGGTAGCCGCCGCCCACGGGACCGAGCGCGTCCACGGTCGGGACGCCGCGCGCGGCGGTGAAGTTGCCGTCCGAGCCGCCGCCGGTGGCCGAGGCGTTCAATTCAAATCCGAGGTTGGATGCGTTGTGCTGAAAGAGCGCGCTCAGACGGTTCGTCTCGTCGCCCGGGTTCATGGGCGGCCGCTCGGAACGCAGCGTCAGCTCGCTCCGCGTTCCCGGCACGTCGGCGCGCGCCGCGATTCGTTCGATAGCCGCTTTCACGCGCCCGGCCATCGCGGGCGTCGTCGTGCGGACGTCGACCTCGGCCCGCGCGCGCTCGGCCACCACGTTGGCGCGCGTGCCGCCCTGAATCACGCCGACGTTGACGCTCAGGCCGGAGCGAGGCTCGTTGAGCGCGTGCAGCTCGACGACCTTGCGGCTGAGCGCCAGGATCGCGCTCGCCCCGTCCCCCGGGTTCACGCCCGCGTGGGCGGCCCTGCCCGTGATCTCCAACGCGTACCCGATGCCGCCCTTGCGCGCCGTCACGATCGAGCCGTCGGCCCGTCCCGGCTCGAAGGCGAACGCGGCACGGGAGCCTTCGCAGTGGGACTCGATGAGCTCGCGGGAGTTGACCGACGAGATTTCCTCGTCGCAGTTGTTGACGACCACGAGGCTGACCGAATCGAGCAAATCGTGCGCCCGCAGCGCCTCGACCGCGCCCAGCATCCCGACCAGCCCGCCCTTCATGTCGGCCACGCCGGGGCCATACGCGCGTTCGCCCCGGATCTCGAACGGGCGCTGCCGAACCGTCCCGCGCGCGAACACCGTGTCGGTGTGGCCGATCAACAGCAACTTGGGCGCATCGGAGCGAGGGCTGAACCGGGTGGCGACCAACTGCGGCCCGGTGTCGGTCTCGATCCGTTCGACCGCGAACCCAAGCGCCCCCCAGCGCTCGCTCAACAGATCGGCCATGCGAGCCAGGCCGTCCAAATCCTTGCTCCCGCTGTCGGTATTGACCAGCGTCTCCAGCAGGTCGAGCCAGCGGGGCAGGGCGGATCGGCAGGTGTCGAGCAAGGCATTCGAGTTCATGACGGAACCTCAGCGACACCGGCTTCCAAATCAAGGCGGGCTCTTGCGGCAGTCAGAAAGTCCATCCCTAGTAGACGACCACAGTGGTTTTTGGGTGTAGGGGCGCGATTCATCGCGCCCGTGGGCACGCGCTTTGGCCGCCCATGAAGTCTATCTGGTCATGAACCAGACGTGTAGGCCGGGTCCCATGAATGGGACCCCTACACAGTAACAATAGCGTAGCCCTGTACTAGCAACCCGTCGATGGGGCCGGCAAACGGAAGCGTGTGGGCAAGTACAGAAAAACTCATCTTTTTGACTCCCATCACTTGCAGCCAGTCTACCCGCACTTTGGGAATGACCAGCATGCCGCTGCCCGTGGCAATGCGCGTTTGCTCGCGGCTGTGTGCGACGTCGACGCCGATGATATCGAACGCTTCGAGCGGAAGGATGGTGTAGGTCGATCCTGTGTCTACCAGGAGTTGGAGCACATGGATTCGTGTCGGCCCCTTGACCGCGGCCTTGGTGAGATAAAGCAAACCGGCCTTTTGGAGCCGATAGCGGCGCATGCTAGAACATCACCGCAAGTTCCTCGGGATACTCGCCGATGTATTCCAACGCCACGTCGCCACCCCTATAATCGCGCATCGCCCGGTAGATCTCCTCCTTCTTCGGCGAGTGCGCCACCACCTCCCCCTCGACCACGTTGAGTTGGTCGTCAAGCTTGGTAAATTCGATGAGTACCCATTCGTGCTTGAATCTCTTTTGAATCTCTGCCTTCCTCATGTGTGCATCCTTTCACGCCTCATTCTAATTCGACACCACAACGGAGCCAAACCACCAACCTCACAGCTGACTCAGGATCGCCCCCGCGACAGCAAATACCCCGCCGCGCCGAAGGCGACCGAGACGTTGAGCGACCCCTTGATCCCGCGCATCGGGAGGTGAACGACGTCGTCGGCGCGCTGGAGCAGGCTTTTCGGGAGCCCGTCCACCTCGTTGCCCAGCAGGAGCGCCAGCGGGAAGCGGGGCTCGTAAACCGTCAGGTCATGGCTGTCGGCCGTGCGTTCGAGTGCGACGATCCGCACGCCCTCACGCTTGAGCCGGTCCACCACGCGCCACGCCTGCACCTGGTGCGCCCACGGCACGCTTTGCTCGGCGCCGAGCGCGACCTTGTGGATCTCCTTGCGCGGCGGCCGGCCGGTGTAGCCACAGAGGAAGAGCTGCGTCACGCCCAGCGCGTCGGCCGTGCGGAAGATCGACCCCACGTTGTAGAGGCTGCGGATGTCCGGGCAGACGACGTAGAAGGCGTCTTTCGCGTGCACCGGTTCAGTCTAGGTCTCGTCAAGCCCTTTGCAAGGTGTTCGTTCCTGGTCAGACACTATAAGACGGACTATAATGAAAGTTAAAGGAGCAGGCCATGCAGCTCAACATCTACGTGCCTAAAAACAAAGAAAGGCTTCTGCAACAGATCGAACGACTCGCCCAAAACCAGCACCGTTCCAAGAACGAAATCGTGCTGAAGGCGCTAGAGACGTATCTGACTCAACATCGCGACGACGAGTTTGAGTTCGGCGTGTTCGACTTGGGCAGCTCCCGATCAATCGAGCGTGGCGCCTTGTACGAGGAGCGCTTGGATCGCAAGGCGGCGCCCTCGTGACTTACCTGCTCGACACGAACGTGTTGGTCTATGCGGGGGATCGCGTCTCCCCGTTCCACGACGCTTGCCGCGGGTTCCGAGACCGTGCAGTTCGAGGTGAGATCTTTGCCGTGCTCACCGCGACGGTGCTCAACGAGTTCTACGCGATCGTCACCGACGACCGCCGGGTACGATGCGCACTCTCCCCAGAAGAGGCGTTGCGGGAAATTCAAGGGTATCGGCAAACGTTTCGGCTGATCCATCCGACCGACGTCGCGCTCGAGCATCTCGGCACGTTGATCGAACGGCACGTCATCCGAAAGCAAGACGTGTTTGACGCCTTCCTCGTGGCCACCATGCTCGAACACGGCGTGGAGGCGATCTACACCGCCAACCTCAAAGATTTCGAGCGTTTTGAGGAGATCCATGTCGAAGGCCCACAAGCGTCTTGACCGCAAGGTCGGTGCGTAGGGGCGCCCGGCCGTGCGCCCCTACGGCGCGGTCAACTCACCCCGCCAGCGCCTTGGCCTGTGCCACGCGCTCGCGCACCAGGTCGCAGCCGGCTTGCCAAAACGCCTTGGTGCCGATGTCGAAGCCCAGGCGGCCCACCAGCTCGGCCGGGGGCACCGAACCGCCGGCGGCCAGCAGCGAAAAGTAGCGCTCCACGAACCCGTCAGGCTCGCGCTGGTACTGGGCGTAGAGCGAGAGCACCAGCAGCTCGCCGAAGGCGTAGGCGTAGACGTAGAACGGCATCTGGATCACGTGCGGGATGTAGAGCCACCACCAGGCGTGCTCCTCGCCCAGCGTGAGCGAATCGCCGAACATCGCCTGCTGGCTCTCCTGCCAGAGGGCGTTCAGCTCCTCGGCGCGCAGCTCGCCGCGGGCGCGCCGGGCGGCGTGTGCGCGCTGCTCGAAGCGGAACATGGCCGCCTGGCGAAACACCGTGGCAAACGTGTCCTCGAGCTTGCCGCACACGAGGCTCAAGCGCGCGCGGTCGTCGTCGAGCTGGCCCATGAGCGCGTCGAACACGAGCATCTCGCCGAACGTGCTGGCGGTCTCGGCCAGCGGCAGCGGCGGGTGGTAGTCCAGCATGTGGTTGCGGCTGGCGAGCCGGTCGTGCACGCCGTGGCCCAGCTCGTGGGCCAGCGTCATGACGTCGCGCGCGGTGCCGGTGTAATTCATGAACACATACGGGTGCAGGTCCGGCGTCACGCCGGCGCAGTACGCCCCGCCCTGCTTGCCGTCGGCCAGCGCGGCGTCGATCCAGTTTTCCGTGAAAAACGGCTCGGTCAGCTCGCGCAGCCGCGGCGAGAACCTTCCATAGGCGTCCAAAACGATGGTTTTGGCCTCGTCGAAGGGGATCTCGGTCTGGACCTCGGACAGCGGCGCGTAGCGGTCGACGTGCGTCAGCTCATCGAGGCCGAGCAGCCATTGCTTGAGCCCGTAGTAGTCGGCCACGACGTCGACGTTGTCCACGCACACCTCGACCATGGCGTCCACGGCCTCGGGTTCGACCTCGTTGCTGAGGTGGCGCGCGGCCTCGGGGCGCTCGAAGCCGCGCAGCCGGTCCAGCACGTCTTTCTCGTGCATGAGCGTGTTGTAGATAAACGTGTTCACGTGCGCGTTGCCCCGCACCCCGTCCGTCACGGCCGCCGCCGCGGCTTGGCGCACCGCGCGATCGGGGTCGTAGAGCTTCGACAGCACCTGGCTCTGGGTCAGCGTCTCGGTCTTCCCGCCGTACTCGAAGGGAAAGCGCGTGCGCGCCGTGACCTCGGAGAACAGCCGCCCGAAGGCCGGGCCGCGCGCGTTGGCGGTCTCGACCAGGATCTTCTCCTCGGGCTCGCTCAGGTGGTGGCGGGCCAGCCGGCGTTCGTGCTCGAGGTAGTGACGGTAGGGCGCCAGCGCCTCGGCGTCCCGCAGAGCGCGGAAGGTCTCGTCCGGGATGCGCCCGACCTCGAGGTCGAAGAACACCAAGTGCGTCCCCAACGCGCTGGCGGCCTCGCGCGTCTTCTGCAGCAGCGCGCCGCGCTGTGGATCCTGGGTGTCGGCGGTGAACTGGAGCTGGGCGTAGGCCAGCGGCCGGGCCTGGGCACGCGCCAGGGATTCGTACTCGTCGAGCGCGGCGCGCAGGTGGCCGGCGGCGAGACCCTCGACCGCGATCGTGCCCTTATATTGTCGCTCGAACTCGGCGGCGCGCGCCTTGAGCGCGTCCAGGTCCGCTAGCAGTTTCGGATCGTCCAGGCCGGCGTAGAGGTCGGTCAGGTCCCAGGTGGGCAGTTCGCGCTGCAATGCTTGGGCCATGGGGGGGTCTCCTCTCTGGATGAAAAGGGGTTGCCCGTGCGGGCGTCAGCCCCCTTTATACGCGTCGTAGAAAGCGGGATCAAAGGGGCCTTCGCGCGCTTCGGCCAGCGCGAGCAGCGCCTCCCAGGCGGCCTGCGGCTCGATGCCCTTGGGATCCGCGCTGCGGGCGCCGTTGCTGGACGGGGTGGGCAATTCGACGACGCGGTAGGTGCCGTCGGGCTTGACCGACAGATGCCGACCCAAATCGACGAAGCGCAGCTCGTCCTCACCCAACTCGACGGGGCGGATCAGGCGCGCGTAGAACTCGCGTAGATCCCAGTCATGGTCGAAGAGCGCGGCCACGGTGTAGCCGACGCCGGGCCAGTAGCACTCGACGGAGAAATTCTGGATCGGCACCTCGCCGCTGGGGGTGTGCAGCGTCCGGCCCCAGGCGCCGCGCAGCACGATGAGCTCGTCGTCGCGCCGCACGGGCTCGGCCTCCCAGTGGTGACGCGCCTGCCCGGCGCGGTCGAAGACGCGGACGATCAAAGGCGGCCGCTCAAAGCAGGCCCTTCTCCTCCATGGCGTCCAGCACGTCGCCGACCAGGTCGTCCACGTTCTCGTAGGGGAAGTTGCCGCCCCCCAGCTTGGTCGACAGGTCCATGGCCGTGAAACTCTTGCCCTCGGCCTCGAAGGTGGTCATGGGCCCTTGCGGCAGGACGGGCAGCAGGTCCATCGTGCTCTTGACCGGGTAGTTGGCCTTGCCGAACACCTCTTTCATCTGCTTTTCCAGCTCGTCGCGTGCGGCCATCGGGCATCACCTCTGAAGCGTTTTGCCCCAGTGTAGGCGAAATCCTGCGGCGGGTGCAAACCGGGTGAGGGCTCAGGTCCCCGCGCGCTGCAGCGCCACCTTGTAGGGATGGAGCCGCCCCCGCATCAGGCCGCTTGCGACGAACGGGTCGGACTCCATGAACGCTCGGGCCGCCGCGTCGTCCTCGGCCTCGAAGATGACGATGCCCGGTCCGGCGTCGTCCTGGCAGCGGCCCGCCAGGATCAGCTGGCCGCATTCGGTCGCGCGCTTGAGGTGGGCGACGTGGTCGCGTCCAATTTGAACTTCCTCTTCGGTCCAGGCAGCGGGATCGGTGAGTAACTCGGGCCGGCTGGGCTCGATGAAGTAGACGTACTGTTTTCGTTCCAAGGCGTTGAGCTCCTTTTGGGCGGGCGAGGGGATCAGCCGTCGCTCAAACTCTGGTAGAACATGAGCGCGTTGCCGTCGGGGTCGAAGAAGGTGGCCAGCTTGACCATGCCCGCGACCGTGCGGGTCTCGCCGTCGAAGCGGACGCCGTGCGATTCGACGTGCCTGCGGGCCGCGTCGATGTCCCCGACGCCGAAGGTGGGCGTCGCTCCGCCGCCGTGCTGGATCGCTTCGACCCGGCTGAGACCGACGTTGACCCGCTGGACGCCGGTCGAGAGCTCGCACCAGCCGATGTCGTCCATGCGGTATTCGAGCTTGAAACCCAGCACGTCTTCGTACCAGGCGATCGAGCGCGCCAGGTCCGTCACCCCAAGCGCGCAGGTGAGACCGCCATCGTAAGGGATGGGTGTGTCCATCTTTTCCTCCTTATACAACTGGTTGATTTCACAAAGTACGGAAAGTATACTAGATATATTTATCGCTGTCAAGGGGTTGACGGCCGATGCGCGCGTCATCGTCAAGGGAACTCGTCGCGCTGCTGCACCACCGCTGGAGCGTGCCCGTGCTGGCCGAGCTGCACAGCCGCGCCGGGGCGCGCTTCGCCGAGCTGGTCGCGCGGCTGGACCTGAGCCGCGACTCGCTGGCGCGCACGCTGCAGGCCCTGATCGAGGCGGGTTGGGTGCGGCGCAACCCCGGCCACGGTCACCCGCTGCGGCCCGAGTACCTGCCGACCGCGCGCGGCGCGAAGATCGCTCCGGCTTGCGGCGCGCTCTGGGACGCGCTGCGAGCCCTGGAGGTTGGGGACGTCGGGCTCAACAAGTGGTCGCTGCCCGCCCTGCTCGCCCTGTGCGACGGCGAGGATCGCTTTTCCGGGCTCAAGGCCGCTTTGCCGGGCGTCACGCCGCGCGCGCTCAACGAGGCGCTCAAAAACCTGGAAAAAGCCGACCTCGTCGAGCGCGTCGTCTCGGACGCCCGCCCGCCGGCCGTGCGCTACCGGCCCACCGCCACGGGCCGGGCGCTGTATCCTGTGTTCCGGGCGCTGGCCGACGCGCTCGACCCGTGAGGCCGGACGAGTGGGATGTGGCCTTGTCAACCGCATGGCGGACGGTACCATAAGGGCGCTTGCAGGGGAGGCCCGATGAACCCGAACGACATCCTGCTGTTTGCCGGCAGTGGCAGCCCGAAGCTCGCCAGACGCATCGCGGATTACCTCGGCGTGTCGCTCTGTAAGAACGAAACCCTGAGGTTCTCCGACGGCAACCTGTTCGTGCGCGTGCAGGAGAACGTGCGCGGGCGGCGGGTCTATTTGGTGCAGTCCACGGTATTTCCCACCAACGATCACTTCATGGAGCTGTTGTTTTGGCTCGACGCCTTCCAGCGTGCCAGCGCCGAGTCGGTCACGGCCGTGATCCCCTACTTCAGCTACGCCAAGGGTGACAAGAAGGACGAGCCACGCGTTTCGATCCGCGCCCGCGTGTGCGCCGACGCCATCGAGGCCGCCGGGGCCGACCGCGTGGTGGCCATGGACCTACACGCCCCGCAGATCCAGGGGTTCTTTCGCATCCCGGTCGACAACCTCTACGCCCTGCCCGTGCTGTGCGACCGGCTCGAGCAAGAGGACTTGCACGATGTCGTTGTGGTCTCGCCCGACGCGGGCTTTGCCAAGCACGCGCGCCGCTACGCCTCCGAGCTGGGCGCGTCGGTGGCCATCGCCGACAAGGAGCGCAAGGGGCACGACGAGCGGGCCCAAGTCTGGGATATCATCGGCGAGGTCGCGGGCAAGACCGCGGTCATCGTCGACGACTTCACCATCTCGGCCGGCACGCTGGTCGAGGCGTCTCAACAGCTCGCCGCGCGCGGCGCGCGGCGGATCTACGCTGCGGTCACGCACGGCGTCCTGACCGAAGGGGCGATGGAGCGCATCGACGCCAGTCCCATCGAAAAGCTGTTCTGCACCGACACGGTCGAGAATCAGCCCGTCCGGTTCTCGGACAAGGTCGAGGTCGTCTCGGTGGCCCCGCTGTTCGGCGAGGCGGTCAAGAGCATCCACTACCGCAAGAGCATCAGCGTGATGTTCCCGGACTGACTTCAGCGGCGCCGCAGGCTCCAAAACAGCAGCACGTCCCCGACGACCAGCGTCCCCGCGCCGACCCAGACCCACAGCGTCTGGCCCGTCATGAACGACCCGCCCAGCACGCCCACGCCCTGCAGGATCCAGACGATCCCGATCAGGGCCAGCAGGCCGCCGAGGACGGCGATCCATTTCCGAGCCATGCGCGCCTCTTTATGATCGCGTTTTAACGGTCTGGGATCAGCGTCAACCCCCAAACCGCTGGAACAAGCCGTAGAGCGCCTCGGCCCCGAAGGTGATTGCCTCGGCCGGCACGCGCTCGTCGTCGGCGTGGACGGTCTCCAGGAAATTGAACCCTTCCGGCAGGTTCATGGGCAAAAAGCCGTAGGGTTGGATCCCGAGTTGGGCGAAGAAGCGCCCGTCGGTGACGCCGGGCATGACCAGCGGGACGGGGATCCCCTCCGGGTCGGCCTCGCGCAGCAGGTCGCCCATGAGCGCGAACAGTCCCATGTCGGCCTCGGCCAAGCCGGGGTCGTGGCGGACGAGCTCCAGCTCGACCTCGTCGCCGGCGAGCGCGCGGATCTCGTCTATCAGGTCCTGGGGCCCGTAGCCGGGCAGCAGGCGGCCGTCCAGCGCCACCGACACCTCGCCCGGAATCACGTTGATCTTGTCGCCCCCGTGCAGGATCGTGGGGCTGACGGTGTGATGTAACATGCTGTCGAAGAAGCGCGCGGTCGGGCCGAGCTGGTCCAGCGCCGCGTCGGTGCGTTCGGGGTCCAGCAGCGCGCGCAACGTCTCGTCCCATGGCTCCTCGAGCGCCTCGGCCATCGCCTCCAGCATCCGGGTCACGATGGGCGTGTGGTGCACGGGCAGACGCCGATTGAGCCCCTGGAGCAGCGTGCCCAGTTTGGCCATGGCCCCGTCACGCACCGGAAACGCTCCGTGGCCGCCTTGTCCTTTGAGCGTCGCCTTCATCCAGCACATCTGCTTTTCGGCCACCTGGATGGGATAAAACTTGCGCCCGCCCAAGTAGAGCGGGAAGCCGCCGAACTCCCCGACGGCGTACTTGACGCCCTGGAACAGCTCGGGGTGAGATTCGGCCAAGAAGCGGGCGCCGTCGTTTCCGCCGGCCTCCTCGTCGCTCAGGATCAGCAGCACGAGGTCGCCCGGCGGCTTGAGTCCCTCGGCTTTGGCGCGCAGGAACGCCGACAACAGCATGGCCACGCCGCCCTTCATGTCGAGCGCGCCCCGGCCCCAAACCCAGCCGTCGATGAGCTTTCCCGCAAACGGCGGGTGCGTCCAGCTTTGCCCCTGAGTTGTGACCACGTCCACGTGGCCGTGCAGCAGCAGCGGCGGCGCCTCGCCCCGGCCGGGCAGGCGCGCCACCAGGTTGGGCCGGCCCGGCGCTTGGGTGAGCGTCCGGGTTTCGATGCCGGCCGCTTGCAGCAGTTGGTCGATGAAGGCCACGCAGTCGGCCTCGTCCCCCGGCGGGTTGGTCGTGTCGAAGCGGATGAGACGTTGCAGCAGCTCGGCCGGGCGCTGCCATAGAGTCTGATCTGTCGCATTGAGTGCCATTGCTATTCCCCCTTGCCGCGGTTCAGGGCGCCCTCGCCGGCCAGGTTGAGCCCCAGCGAGACCACGAAGATCGCCAGTCCAGGATAAATTGACATCCAGACCGCATAGTGCATAAAGCCGATGCCGTCGCGCAACAGCAGGCCCAGCGAGGGCTGCGGTGGCTGGACGCCCAGGCCGAGGAACGACAGCGCCGAGATCGCCAGGATGGCAAAGCTCGCCTGCAAGAGCGCCTGGGCCGAGAGGATCGGCAGGCTGTTGGGCAGGACGTGGCGGAAGAGTGTGGCGAGGCCCGAGCGTCCCATGGCCCGTGCGGCCAGGACGTACTCCTCGTTCTTGAGCGCCAGCGTCTGGCCGCGCGCCACGCGGGCGAAGATGGGGGCGTAGACGAACCCGATGATGAGCACGACGTTGCGCATGTTCGGGCCCAGCGCGGCGATGATCGCGATGGCCAGCAGGATGACCGGGAAAGCCATGACGATGTCGAGCACCCGCATGATGACGTTGTCGACCACGTTGCCGTAGAACCCCGAGATCAGCCCCAGCGGCACGCCCAGCGTCAACGACATGACCAGCGCCGCGGCCGTGATGGCCAGGTCCGTGCGGTAGGCGTGCACGACGCGGGCGAACAGGTCGCGCCCGTAGCTGTCCGTGCCGAACCAGTGCGCGGGGCTCGCGCCCTGAAACGACTCGGTCACGGACATCGAAAGCGGGTTGTATCCGCCCAGGACGGGGTAGAGCGTGATCACAACCACCACGGCCAACAGGATCAGCAGCCCGGCGGCCGTCATCTTGTTGCGGCGTGCGGCCCGCAGCAGTCGCTTGAGCCAGCGCATGCTCAAAAGCACGAGATCCCGTCGAGCCGCTCGCCGGATTTCATGACCAAGTGGATATCGGTCATGCGTTCCACGTCCTCCAGCGGGTTTCCCCGCACCGAGATCACGTCCGCGCGCTTGCCGGCCTCAAGCGAGCCCGTTTCGGCCTCGACCCCGCAGACGCGCGCGCCGTTGAGCGTGGCGGCCGTGAGGGCGGCCAGGGGCGTGGCGCCGTACTCGACCAGCTTGGCGATCTCGAAGGCCATCGCCCCGTGCACGCTGTCGGTCCCGACGGCCAGGTTCACGCCCGAGGCCACGGCGCGCTTCATGTTGGCGCCCGTGGTGCGGCGCGCGTCTTCGAGCTTGGCGCGGATGGCCGGCACGGCCCCGTCGGCGCGCTCGATGCCGTCCTCGTGGTAGAGGATGGCCTGCGTGCTCACCAGCCAGGTGCCCTTGTCGATCATGATGGCCAAGTCCTCGGCCGTCACGCCGCTGCCGTGCTCGATGGTGTCGATGCCCGCCTCCAGGCACATGCGCAGTCCCCGCCCGCCGATGGCGTGGGCCGCGACGCGACGGCCGTTGCGGTGGGCCTCGTCGACCGCGGCTGCCAGCTCCTCGTACGTGTAGCCGCAGAAGTCGACGCTGGTGTCCTTCGAGCTCACGCCTCCCGTCGCAAACACCTTGATGAGGTCGGCGCCGGCCTTGACGTTCTCGCGCACGCGCTTGCGCACGGCCTCAACGCCGTCGGTGAGCGTGAGCGCCGCGCCGTGGCCATGGGTTGAGACGATGGCCCGCGTGCTGATCAACAAATGCGGTCCCGGAATCCGGCCCGCTTCAATCGCGCGCTTGATCTCGACGTCGATGAAATGTTCTTCGGCCATGACGCGCATGGTCGTGACGCCGCTTTTGAGGTCCGTGCGCAAATTGCCCACCGCGCGCAGGATCTGCGGTGCGGGGCCCTGCTTGAGCTGGCCCAACTGGTCGCCCTCGCCGGGGATGACCGAGAGGTGGCTGTGGCTGTCGATCAGGCCCGGCAGCAGCGTCTCGCCCGGCAGCTCCAGCACGTCGACCTCGGCGTCGCCCACGTGTGCGCGTGCGCCGGCCCAGTCGCCCGCGTAGCTTAATCGATCGCCTTCGACCACGACCGCGCCGTCGGCGACCGCCTCCGCACCCGTCCCGTCGATGAGCCGGTCGGCCCGGATGATCCGCATCAGCTCAGCAGCGACTGGGCGGTGTGCAGCGCCGCCGACAGCGGGTTGACGATCCGCACGCCCGCTAACTCCCCGATACCGCGTTCGGCCAGCAGGAAGGCGTAGCTCATGCAGCCGGGCACGACCGCGTCAGCTCCCATCTTCGCCAGTGCGGACTCGAAGCGCGCCAGCGCCCCGTCGGGGTCGCGGACGATCTCCAGCACGCCGACCTCGACCGCGCCGATGCCGTCGACGTGCTCTGCAAAGCCCAGGCAGCGCACCTGTTCCTCCAGGATCGGGACGACCTCCTGGTTGATGGTCAGGATCGAAAACGTCCCGAACCCGGCCGCGGCGGTGGCGAACGAGGCGCGTACCGGTCCTACCACGGGAACGCCGGCGGTCTGCCGTACCGGCGCGATCCCTAAGTCGCTGTAGCACCCGATCACGAAGCCGTCGACTCGGTCGCGCGTCCGCTCGACCAGCCGGACCAAGTGCGGCACGGCGTTCCGCTCGTCTTCGGGCGACTCGATCGAGGGCGGTCCGTCGTCGACCTCCAGTAACGCGACGCGCGCGCCGTTGAGGGCCAGTTCGTTCAGGATTCGCGTCCGCCTTTCCCGTTCCGCCTCGTCCAGGCCCGTGCCCGGAATCAGGTAGCCAATGGTCATGGATGCTCCTTTGGTTTAAGTGCCGTTCCGGTCTCCGGTTTCCTTCAAGCCTGCAAACTCGGTGCCAGTCCCCGCTCGCGCGCCAGCGCCATCCGGATCGCGTCGGCATGGCCTTCCAAAATCAACTGTACCGACAGGAACACGCTCACCGCGGACAGGTACGTTCCCGCCGCCAAGTAGTACGGGTTCTTGTCGAAGTGCTGGTAGGGCTGGACGGGGAGGTCCGGCGCGTCTGCGTCCACGCCGTTCAAAGCCAAGTCGACCAACGCCCCGGCTCCGCGCAGGAGCGCGCGCAGGCCCTGGTAGCCCGCGTCCTGGCCCCAGGCGATGGGGCGCTCGTAGTGAAGCGCGGCCCGCAGCGGGGCGAGCGTATGCGGGTCGGCCCGCGCGCCGAGCGCGATCAACTCGTCGATTGTCTCGTCGAGGCGTTCGGCCACGCCCGGCAGCGCGCGCAAGGATTCGTCCCAGACTCGCTCGGGGGGCAACCCCATGATCGACAGGCTGTAGCGCGGGTCGAGCCACCACGGATTCTCGACCCCGGCGGCGCGCTCGCGCAAGCGATCGAATTTCTCCAAAACCTCAGCGGCCTGGCATTTGAGCGCCTTCAGGTCGGCGTCGAGCGCGAGGGACTCGGTCCGCTCGCCCAGGGGCGGTAGCGCCCGGCGGCCGGCCGCCGTTTCGGCGCCGAGCTCGCGGTGGCTGCCGGCCTGCCAGAAGAGCGCGTTGGCCAGCATGCGCGCGGCCACGCCCCACTCGGTGAGCGTGGCGGCGTCCGCGCCGAACTCGGGGTGCGAGCCGAACAGCACGACCCGTCCCAGGCCCAGGTGCCCCGCAACGACGACGCCCTTGCCCTCGCGCGCGCCGCGGGCGGCCAGCGTCTGCTCCGGCGGTACGTCGACCGGCGCCAGGAAGTGTTCCGAGGGCGTGAAGCGCTCCGTCAGGCCGTCGAGCGAGGCCAGCGGGATCATGGCCGATGCCCCCTCGAGCGGCGGGTCGGCCGGCTCGAATAGCGGCCCGTTGTAGTGCGTGAGCTCGAACGTCTCGGGCAGGCCAGCCATCACCGGGTGCTCGGGGTTGGCGTTTCGCACGTGCCAGACGCCCACGCCGGGGGATTCCAGCCCGACCCATTCCTTGCCCTCGCAGTTCCAGACGCGCGCGCGAATCAGGTTCATGCAGCGCTTGGCCGGGCAGGTGTCGGTGAACGCCTCGGGCGCGACGGCCGCGTCGTACGAGCCCGCACACGAGCTCAAGTACAGCCCGCCGCGCCGCACGAACGCGACCACTTGTTCGGCCCCGGCCTCGCCCAGCGGGTTGAGCTGGCCGTGCATGGCCTGCCAGCCGCCGCCTGGGAATACCAGCGCGTCGAATCCTTCCAGAAACCCCTCGCGGATGTGTTGGTCCGTGACGAACGCGCAGTCGAATCCCAACCGGCTCAGCAGCGCCATGTGGTGAAACGGCGCCCCGCCGCCGCCGTAGAGCGCCACGCGCAGCCGGGAAAGCCGCATAAGCCGCCCGGCCGGCGGGCGGGCCAGCGGGGTGGTCGAGACGTCGTGGTGCGCCAGCGCGCTTTGCGCGTCCGTGTCCAGTTCGGCCACGAACGCTCCCGTCGGGAGCGCGTGTCCTTCCGTGTCGATCGATTCCAGCGCCTCGTACACCGCGACGTCGCGGGCCAACAGGTCGTTGACGGCGCGACAAGCGGCCTCCCAGCGCTCGGTGTCGGCGGTCCAGGTGGTCCAGCGTGTCATGGGCATCCCCCTTTTAGAACTCGTCCAAGAACGCGCGCACCGCGTCCACGAACGCGACGTTCTCCTCCAGTTGCGGCGAGTGGCCGCTGCGCTCGAACACGACCAGGCGCGCGTTGGGGATGCGCTCGGCCAGGAGCTCGGCGGCCTCGGGTGGCGTGATCCAGTCGTGCCGGCCCACGGCAATCAGTGTCGGGACGCGGATCTCGCCCAAACGCTCCGTCAGGTCGTAGCGGGCGAATTCGTTGGAAAACATCGCGTTGTGCGTCTCAAAGCGGAAGCGCGGCTCGTCACCCCCCTCGGGCGGCTCCCCCGCCCAGTAGAGCGGCGCGATCCGTTCGAAGATGGCTTTGAAGTCCGCGTTGCTTTCGACCGTTCCCGCGAACATGCGGTCCAGCATGGCCTCGGTGAGTCCCGGCGCCCGGTCCAATTGGGAAAGGGCGTTGGCCTTGGCTTGGCCCACGAAGCGGTTGCTGGGCGCGGTGTCGCGCAGGATCAGGTGTGTCAGGCGCTCGGGGTGCTCCAGCGCGTACAGCAGCGCGATGAAGCCGCCGTATGACCCGCCGTAGAGGGCCATGCGCCCGAGCCCGAGTGCCGTCCGTACGCCCTCGGCGTCGGCGACGTACTGGGCGTTGCTGAAGGGCGGCGTCGCGCTGGCGCGCCCGCAGCCGCGCTGGTCGTAGGCCACCACGCGGTAGGCGTCGGCCAGCGGGCCGAGCGCCTTGAGTTCGTTGCGGTGGTCGGCGATGCCCGGCCCGCCGTGCAGGGCCAGCAGCGCGGGAGCGTGTTCGTCGCCGGCCGAATTGCAGTGCAGTTCGGCCCCGTTGATCGACAGGTTCACGCGGCTCCTTTCAGTCGTATTTGATCCTCGGGTCGAGGTAGGCGTACAGCACGTCGGTGACGAAGTTGATCAGCACGAACCAGAGCGTGAGGATCAGCGTCACGGCCTGCACGACGGGATAGTCTTTGACCACGGCGCTCTCCAGGATGAGCTGGCCCAGCCCCGGCAACGCGAAGATCGACTCGATGATGATCGCCCCGCCCAACAGATAGCCGAACTGGAGCCCGACGATGGTGACAATCGGGATGAGCGCGTTTTTGAACGCATGGGTGAAGATGACCCGAATGTGTCCCAGCCCCAGCGCCCGCATGGTCCGAATGTAGGGCTTTTTGATGACCTCCAGCATGCTCGTGCGCGTGATGCGCATGGTCACCGAGGTCATGGGCAGTGCCAGCGCCAGCACGGGCATGACCATGTAGAGCAGGTGCGCCCCCCACCCTTCCGAGGGGAAGACGTAGGTCCCGATGGGCAGCCAGCGCAGCTCGACCGAGAACAGGATGATGAGCAGGATACCCACCCAAAACTGCGGCATGGACAGCCCCACGATGCTGAACAGGATGAAGCCGAAGTCGAGCCGGCGAAACACCGTGATCAGCACGCCCAACGGGACGGCCACCAGCACCGACACCAGACTGGCCAGCGCCACAAGCTCGAGGCTCACGGGCAAGGCCACGCGCAGGCGATCGCTCACGGGGTTGCGCGTCTGAATGGAAATCCCGAAGTCCCCGCGCAGCACGCCTCCGAGCCAGCCGACGTACTGCACGTGCAGCGGCTGGTCCAGGCCGAGCTGCTGCGTGACGCGTTCGGTGAGCTCGGGCGTGGCCATGATACCCAGCGAGGCGCGCACGGGGTCGCCCGGCACGATGTGGATCAGCAGGAAGACCAGCAGCGAGGCCCCCAGCGCGACGAAGGCCGTCAGGATGAGGCGGTCCAACAGGAACTTAAGCACGGTTCACCCCGGTTGAAACGGAACGAAAACGCCGCGGGGGCGCGAGAGAGCCCACCCCCGCGGCGTCATCGCGGTGGACGTCGTCAAGCCAGCCAGACCTGCTCGAAGAACGTCTCCTGGTTGAGCAGCGGCTGGAAGCCCATCACGTTGTCGACCATCGCGTACGGCACCTCCTGCCAGGCGTAGAAGTACTTGGGCACCTGCGGGAGGATGACGTCGCGGTAGAGCTCCTCGTAGATGGCCTTGCGCTGGGCGGAGGGCAGCGTCGTGCGCCCCGCGTCCAGCAGCCGATTGGTCTCTTCGTCGTCCCAGAGTCCCTCGTTGAAGAAGGCGCCGCGGGCCAGCACGGGCGAGAGCCCCTGGTCGTGGTCGTAGAAACCGCTGAACGGCTCGAGCTGAATGCCGAAATCGGCTTCCGGACCCAGAATGTGCGAGAACCGCTCGGCCGTCTGGACCTGACGGATATCGAGGTTGAGCCCGATCTGCGCCAGCTGTTCCTTGAACACCTCGGCCGAGCGGATCACGTCGGCCGCGCCCAGCGCCACCCAGGTCGTGAAGGTGAACCCGTCGGGGATGCCCGCCTCGTCGAGCAGCTCGCGCGCCCGGTTGAGGTTGGGCTGCAAGGCGTACGGGTTTTCCACGTCCAGCGAGGGCGGGAAGTCCACCACGTCGGCGTTGATGATCTGGCCGTTGGAGTTTTGCGCCTGCTGGAACAGGGCGACGTCGATGAGCACCTGCGGGTCGAGCGCCCAGGTGATGGCTTGGCGCAGCTTCGCGTTGTCGAACGGCGCGCGCTGGGTGTTGAACGACAAGAACCACTGGAAGCCGCCCGGCGGCGTCTTCGAGGCCTTGAAGCCGGGCTCCTGGTTGACCACGTCGATCAGGCTCAGCGGGACGCGCGAGATCCAGTCGAAGCCGCCGGACTCCAGCGCGCGCACGCGGGCGAAGTCGTCCGACAGGATGTTCCATTCGATGCGGTCCAGGTACGGCAGGTCGGGCTTGAAGTAGTCCTCGAACCGCTCCATGATCACGCGGTTGCCGGGGATGTACTCCAGCATGCGGAACGGGCCCGTGCCGATGGGGTCGTTGACGTAGTCGTGTCCCTCCAGGTCGGCTTTTTTGTTGACGATGCCGCTGAAGCCCGCCAGCGCGGCCAGCAGCGGGGCGAAGGGCTGGTCCCCGCCGGGGAACACCACGGTGCGCGGGTCCGGTGCCTGCACCTCCTTGCCCACCAGGCCGAGCAGCACGACGATGAGCGAGTGCCCCTGTGAGGGGTCGGTGGCCGTGTTGAAGGTGTGGGCCACGTCCTCGGCGGTCAGGACCTCGCCGTTGTGGAAGCGCACGCCCTCGTGCAGCCGGAAGGTGAGCGTTCCGTCCTCGGCCTGTTCCCAGGACTCGGCCAGGTCACCCACGATCTTGAGCTGTGACCCGTCGAGCTCGAAACGGACCAGCTTGTTGTAGAAGTTGTACCCGATCTGGAACGAGGTGATGGCCGAGACGTTGCGCCCGTCGAAGGACAACGGGTTCTGGCCGATGGAGATGCGCAGCGTCCCGCCCCGCTTCGGTGCGGCGCCCGTCTCCTGCGCCAGCGCCTTCCAACCCGTCCACGGCGCCAGCGCGCCGCCCGCCAGGGCCACGCCGGCGTACTTGAGAAACTCTCTGCGATAGAAACCCGTCCGGTAATCCGCGACTACCAGTTCGCGTTGCTTCACAACAACCTCCTTTGGGTGATGGACGCTTTGCTCAAATGCGCGTTTTGCTCCCCTCCTTTCCCTAAGCCGATGAGGATTGTTCCAGTTGGATGCGCGCGCGGCGCACGGCCCCCGCGACGCCGTTGAGGGCTTGCCGCAGGTCCACTTGGGCGAAGCGCTTTTCATCGTCGTGCAAGCCCTCCAGCGCCTTGGCCTGCGCCAGCGCCGGCAGCGCCGGACGCGGCATGGCCGGGTCGTGCTGGAAGCGGGGCGACGTCGTGTGATCGAGCGGGACCAAATCTCGGCTCAGCGCCAGCAGCGCGGCGTTGGCCGCCGCCGGATTCATCCCCTCCAGCCCGTCGTAGAAGCGTTCCAACGCGCCGCTGAGTCGATCGAACTCGCCCTCGGCGCGGGCGAAGTCCAGTTCGACGCCGGCACCCGCGGCGGCCGCCTTGTACTCGGCCAGTGCGTCCGTCATGCGCGCGACGGTCACGCGGTAGTCGAAGGGGTAGACCTCGCAGTTGAGCGCGCGCCGCAGCGAGACCGCGTAGACCTTGAGGTCGCGCAGCAGGTTGTCGCGGTCGGCGATCTCGAGCGTGTCGGCCTCGGTGTGCCACTCGACGTTCCCGCCGCACCCGCCCACGGGGTAGAGCCCGCGGCGCCGCTTCTCCTCGGCGGGGATGGTGGACAGCAGCATGTAGAAGCTGCTCACGCCGATGTTGTTGAAGCTGTAGTCGCCGGCGCGCAAGGGGCGCATGAAGCTGGCCTCCTGGCCCGAGACGTCGCGGATGGCCCGCGCGCAGAAGCCTTCGGCCTCGGGCATGACCAGCACGTCCTCGTAGGCCGTGGCCCAGCGGCAGCCGGGCGAGTCGACGTTGACCTGGGCGATGCAGTGCTGGTCGATTTCCTGGGCGAATTCGTCGGCGTACCAGGCCGAGCCCGCGTAGCGCCCGGTGGAGTGGCCCGGCCACCAGCAGAGCTTGAGCGCCCGCTTGAGCCCACCCGCCTGCTGAAAGACACGCGCCAGCTCCAGCAGCGTCGCGTTGCCCACGGCGTTGTCGCCGATCCCCACGCCCCAGGAGTCCACGTGCCCATGGGCGAGCACGAACTCGTCGGATTCGCCGCCGCCCACGGTGGCCTCCAGTACGGGCAGGGGTTTCCACCCCTCGTCGAGTTCCGTGCTGAGCGCGACGCGCACCGCCCCAGCCTGGCAGGCTTCGGCCAGTGCCTTCCCGTCGGGGTTGTTCACCGAGAGGATCGGGGTTTTCGGGAGTTCCTTGCGGTTCTCCAGCCCCGGCGAGCCCCACACCGGCGAGGCCATGCTGTCGTGAATCCGCTTGCCGGGGTTGATGTAGATCTGCGCGACGGCGCCAGCACGCTCCAACGCGTCGATTTTGCTGGGGAGGGCGAAGCCCTCGCAGAGCGCGATCTTGCCCCGCACGTCGCCGCCGCCCACGTTGACGTCGAAGAAATCGTCCAGCCCCTTGGCCTGCCCGCCGCCGGTGTAGACGAGCTCACCCTCGCGTCCCGCGGGCCCGGTCGAGGCCGAGAAGCTCACGGACTTGACCCGGACCTCGTGTGGCTCGGGCGCGGTGACGCGCAGGCTCGCGGCCTTGGGGACGCTGATGTAGAGCGTGGGCTCGAAACGCTTGTACGGCACGCCGAACGCCTTCAAACGCCCTTCCAGGAAGTCGAACGCGCGACGCTCGTCCTCCGAGCCCGACTCGCGCACGAGCCCGTTGAACGTCTCGAGCAGCGCCCAGGGCTCCTCGATCGACATTTGCTCCAGCAGCTCCCGCTCGGCCGTGGGGTCCACGGCGCCGTGCAACGCGTTCATGATCCTCCTCTGCTTTCGCCCTGCCCCACCAGCCGGCTGTGCACCCGCGCGAGGTGGTCCCACATGGCGGTCTCGGCCTCTGAGGCGTCTTGCCGCTCGATGGCGCTGACCAGGCGGTCGTGCTCACGGATTGAATCCTCGATCCCACCCAAGTCCTTCCCGGAGAAGTAGATCCGTTGCAGGATGAGCCAGATCGGCTGATAGAGGTGGGCCACCAGCGTCTCGACCTGTTCCTGAATGGCTTCGTTGTCCGCAAACGAGGCGACTAGGTTGTGGAAGCGCTGATCCAGCTCCTTGAAGCGCTCGACGTCCCCGTCCGCGGCGACCTCCCGCATCGAAGCGCACAGCTTCCACAGGGACGCCAGTTGTGCGTCGGTGCGGCGTCGGGCGGCCAGGGCGGCCACCTTGCTCTCCAGGCACATGCGCAGCTCGAGTACCTCTGCCGGGTTCTTGATCGAGGGCGGGACGTTGAGGTCGTTGAACGACGTGCTCTTGACGTAGATGCCATCGCCCACCTTGATCTCGATCACGCCCGAGGCCTGCAGCACCGCCAGCGCCTCGCGCACCGAAGAGCGGCCCACGCCGGTCTCCTCGGTGATCACGCGCTCGGGGGGCAGCTTGGCGCCGACCCCGTAATGGCCGTCCTTGATCATCCTGACCAGCTGTTCGATCACGTGGAGCGAGCGCTTCTTGGTCACGACCTTCTCCAGGTGCACGGGCCCTCCTTGCCGCCGGGCGGGGCGGATTAAACTGACTATCAGCTATCAGACCAATTTTGCCGACCTGACTCTAGCACACCCTTTGCGGCGGTGTCAAGCCCGTGAAGCTCGACCTTCGCGGGATGCCGAGATCGGGTCAACCGTTCAGAAGCCGGCGGAACCCCCTTGCGAGGGGGATGCGGCTTGTAGGGGGAGTACCCCCAGGCGGGCGAAGTAGCCCCACAGGATGCCGGCGAACAGGCTCTGGTTCACGTCCAGCAGCCGGAGCGAAACCCCGAACTGCGCGCCGAAGCGGCCCGCCAGCTCGCGCGCGAACGCGATGGCGGCCGACAGCGGCGCGTTCGTCTGCGGGTACGGCGCCGTCACCAGCCAGAGCTCGCCCAGGGCCAGCGCGCCCTTGGGCACAACGATGACGAGGTCGTACTGTTTCCCGGTCGGGTTTTCGCTGAAGGGCAAGTCGTAGGGGCTTTCGACCGGAGCGATCACGGCCTCCACGCGGGCAAACAGCGCCGTCTCCTGGCGCAGCAGTCCCACGATGGCGTTGACGGCCAGCGATTCCGTAAAGCCCTCGGTTTCGTCCACGACCAGCGCGTCCACGCCCTGCGCCAGCGCGGTGGTCGGCAAGAGCAGGATCAAACCCAGCAAGGTAAGCGTTTTCAAGCGCGACTCCTTCGCGTCTACGGACACTGCGTCACGCCCCAGGCGCCCCCTGCGCCCACGGGGAGCCGGTCGAAGCGGCGCAGGCGCCAGAGCGTCGAGGTCTTGCGCCCGTTGGGCAGCAGCTTGTCGCGGTCGAAGTCGTTGGTGGTCAGATAGATCGTGCTGTCGGACTCGACCGCCAGGTAGAAGGGCTCGACGATCGAAGCGAACTCCTCGAAGCCGGAGAGGTCCTCGTTCAGCCGCGCCACGAGCCCGTTGGCCAGGTCCGAAGCGAACAGCGCGCCCTCGGGGCCGGCCGCGACGTTGTGCCAGGGGCCGCGCAGGGCCACCCGCTGGGGCGCGCCCACGGAACTCCCGTTGACCTCGGCGCGGTAGAGGCCATAGTCGGCCAGCGTCCCGGCCCCGGCGGCGAACAGCAGATCGCCTGCAAACGGCCCGCCCGTGATGAAGGTGAGCTGGCGGATCTCGGGGGGCGTGGGCGCGATGACCTCCTCCAGCAGCGCCAGCAGCTCGGGGAACTGCTCGGGGCGGATCACCTGGACCGGATCTGCCGACCCGTCGGGATCCACGCGCCAGACCCCGGCGAACTCGGCCTTGTCCTCCCAGGAACCCGTGCTGAAGTAGAGCTGGCCGTCGGGGGCCAGCGCCACCGACAGGATGTAGACCTCGGGCACGCGGGCGACCACGCCCAGGCGCTCGCCGTCGCGGCTGTATTGCACGATGCGCCCCTCGGGCGTGTCGGTGCGGATCGGCTCGCCGCTGACCAGCGAGAACTCGGCGGCGTACAGCTCGCGCTCCGGCGTGCAGATGAGCCCGGTCGGGAAGCTCAGGTTCTGGGCCACGGGGATCACGCCCTGCAGGTCGAAGTCCGCCACCGAGAGCGTTCCCCGGAGCTGGTCGTCCAGCGTGATCTGCGGGGCGGTCACGAACACGGCGTCCCGCAGCGGAAACTGCCCCCAGACCCATCCGCCACCCACCGCCACAATCAAGAGACAAACCGCGATCCAGCGCGTCTTTCGAAACGGCATCGTCGCTCCTTTTAAGGTTCCAAGTCCGGCGGGCGTGGCCTGCCGGGCTGAAGTCGCGGGGTGCTGGGACCACGAAATCTGCCAGGACAAGCTTATCGCAGGGGCGCGACGGTTTTCAAACGGCCGAGGGTGCGCCTTGCGACTCAAGCCGTGTCGCTCAGCGAGGGGCGCGTCAGGATCGAGGGCGAGAAGCGCTCGCGCAACGGCAGGGTCCCCGCCCCGACCATCCAGCCGGCTTCGCCCATGCGCGACGGGAGCACGCTTAGCCCCCGCCCCAGCCGGGCGAAGCATCGTTCGCGCAGCACGGCCTCCATGGCGGGCTGGAAGTACGCAAAGGCGTTGAGCCGGTCCCCGGCAATCACGATGGCCTGCGGGTTGAACAGGTTGACGAGGTTCTTTAGTCCCACCCCCAAGTGCGTGCCCATGCGTCGAAACAGGTCGAGCGCGCGCGCATCCCCGGCCGCGGCCGCCGCCACCAGCGCGTCCGGGTCGGTCGGGAGC
Source organism: uncultured Thermotogae bacterium (assembly GCA_964572855.1). Taxonomy (GTDB): domain Bacteria; phylum Bipolaricaulota; class Bipolaricaulia; order RBG-16-55-9; family JAJCYT01; genus CAZNGF01. The sequence continues at coordinate 37,516 of CAZNGF010000003.1, forward strand.
CCGAGCGCCTCAGCTTCCCGGGCCAGGAAGGCGTCCGAGGTGAGCGCTTCCAGACAACCCGCTTCCCCGCAGCGACACGGTGGCCCGTCGAGCTGGATGCAGGTGTGCCCGACCTCGCCCGCGCCGCCGTGGATGCCCTCGTACAGGCGGTCCTCCAGGTAGATTCCCCCTCCGACCCCCTCGCCCACCGAGATACAAAGGAAGTTCTGGAACGCGCGTCCAGCCCCGTGCCAGCGCTCGCCCACGGTCCAGGCGTTCACGTCGTTGGCCAGCACGACGGGACCGCCGAAGAGCGCGTCCAGCCGCTCGCCCAGCCGCACGTCCGACCACCCCATGCTGGGGGAGTGCACCAGCGTCCGCTCGTGCGAGCGCACGACCCCGGCGACGCACACGCCCGTGCCCAACAGGCGCTCGGGGCGCGGCAGGCGGCTGACAGCCCGCTCCAGCGCCGCCAGCACGGTCTCGATCGAGCTGCCCGGCTCGTAGTGGACCTCGGCCGAGGCCTCGAGCCGGCCGTCGAGCGTGACGCACCCCACCGAGACGTTCCGGCTCTGAATGTAGCACCCCCAGGTCTGGCCGTAGCGGGGGTCGAGCGCAAGCAGGATGGGCCGGCGCCCCACGCGCGCGGAGGCGGCTGGGCCGACTTCCCGTACCAACCCCTCGCCGATCAGCTCCTGCACGATCGAGGTGATGGTCGAGGGCTTGACCCCGACGGCGCGCACGAGGTCGGTTCGCGATACGCGTCCCGTGCGCCGGAGCACGTCGATGACCAAGCGCCGGTTGAGCGATCGGATCAGCTGCGGGTCGCCCTTGGCATACTTCCATTCCATGCCGCTCAGCATATGCATTTGCTTCGGAAAAACAAATAAACGCAAAGCGCCCGCGCTCCGTTGGAAGAAACGTACGATTCAAAGGCTGTTATTGCTGCGAACACCGGCGTGTTGACATCGACGCGAATCCGTGCTAGAGTGTCCGTTGTCAATTAGTTATTTCTGGAAAGCAATAGAATTCGGGAGGTGGTAGGCGAGCCGTTGGTTCTTAAGGGGGATTCAATGGCATGAGGTCATCACAACCACTCAGGAGGCCGTTATGCAAATGCAGTTGGCCAAACGCGGGATTCGCCTCGTGCTCGGACTCGCGACCCTCACGCTGGCGTTCAGCGCCGGCACGCCCCTCCAAGCCCAAGACAGTTTCACGATCGGCATCGCCCTGCCCACCACACAGGAACTGGTCTGGCCGTTGATGGCGGACAACGCCACCGAGCTGGCCGAAGCCGACGGGCGTTTTGACGTCGTCACGGTCTCGGCTGACAACCAGCTTCAGACCCAAACCAACCAGATTGACAACCTGATCGCGCAGGACGTCGACGCGATCCTGATCGGGTTCGTCAACACCGACGCGGCCGCCAGCCTGTGCCAGAAGGTCCAGGACGCCGGCATCCTGCTGATCCAGATGGACCGACTGGGCGTGAACTGCGGCGGTGACGCCTACGTCACGGCCGACAGCACGCGCGTGGCCCGCAGTCAGATGGGCCTGCTGGCAGGGCTGTTGGGCGGCTCGGGCAATGTCATCGTGATCGGCGGCGCCACGGGCAACTCGGTGGCCGATGCGTTCGAGGCCGGCTACGGCGACGTGCTTCCCCTGTTCCCGAACATCGAGCGCGTCGCGTTCCAGCGCATCGAGAACTGGTCCCCGGCGGGCGCGCTGGCCTTCGTCGAGAACGCGCTGGCCGCCAACAACAACGACGTCCAGGGCATCGTGAGCATGAACGACGGCATGATCCTGGGCGCGTTGCAGGCCGTCCAGGCGGCGGGCCTGGACATCCCGCTGCTGGGCTCGGACGCCGAGCCGGCCGCCGTCGTCAACGTCATCGACGGCACGCTGTTCGCCACGGTCGACAAGGCCCCGGACGAGATCGGCAAGGGCGCCTTCGAGGCGGCGCGCGCGCTGCTCGACGGCGATCCCATCCCCGCCCAGGACGGCACCATCAACGACGGGAGCTTCGACGTGCCGCTCGTGCTCACCCCGATCTTCATGGTGACGCGGGACGCGCTGCTGGCCAACGGGCCGGAGGACCGCACGCTCCAGCGCCTGCCCGAGATCTGCGAGATGCGGCCGGACTTCGCTTCCTGCCAATAGGCATACGGGTCCCACGGGAGCGGCCCGGGTGCGCCGGGCCGCTCCCCTTTTCCAGGGGCCGTATGCCACGCGAACACTGAAGGCGCCGCCATGAACGAACTGCTGGTCGAAATGCGCGGGATCTCGAAACGCTTCGGGGCGATCCAGGCGCTGGAGGATGTCGACCTGAACGTCTACCCCGGCGAGGTTGTCGGGTTGGTCGGGGACAACGCCGCCGGCAAATCCACCCTCATGAAGGTGCTCTCGGGCGTCCATCCGCCCACGGCGGGCACGATCCGCTTCGCCGGGCGGGACGCACCAGCCGGCGATCCTTATGCCATGCGCCTGTTGGGCGTTGAGATGGTCTATCAGGACTTCTCGCTGGCCGGCAACCTGAGCATCAAGGCCAACATCTTCCTGGGGCGCGAGCCCGTGCGCCGCTGGCTGGGGCTGCGCGTCATCGACGATCGCGCCATGGACAAGAAGGCGCGCATCCTGCTCGGCAGCCTCAAGATCGACTTCGCCGACGTCGACGCGCTGGTGAGCACGCTCTCGGGCGGCCAGCAACAGGCCGTGGCCATCGCGCGTTCGCTGGCCTTCAACCCCAAGCTCATCATCATGGACGAGCCCACCGCCAACCTGTCGGCCGCGGCCATCGCCGAGGTGCGCCGTTTAATCAAGGAGCTCAAGGAGCACGGCATCGCGGTCATCATCATCAGCCACCGCCTCGAGGACATCTTCGAGGTCGGGGACCGCGTCTACGTGCTCAAGCGCGGGCGCATGGTCGGCGACAAACGGATTCCCGAGACCACGATCGACGAGGTCGTCGAGATGATCGTGGTCGGGCACGGGGAGCGCTATGGCTAAACACACGCCCGGCCTGGGCCGGTTTGCGATCCTGATCGGCATGCTGCTCTTGATGGGCGTGTCGACCCTGGCCACCAAGTGCATGCAGGGGTTCGAACCGCCCTTCAGCCTGTTTGGGTTCGTCGAGGGGTGCGTGCACGGGGACAACCTGTTCCTGCGCCCGGTTAACCTGCTCAACGTGATGCAGCAGGTCACGGTCAACGGCATCCTGGCCGTGGGCATGACCGTGGTCATCCTGGTCGGCGGCATCGACCTGTCGGTGGGCTCGATGCTCGCGCTCACCGGCGTGATGGCCGCCCTCCTGATCGCCGAGTTCAACTTCGCGCTCACCCTGGCGGTCGTGCTGGGCGTGGGCGCGCTCATCGGGTACTGGAACGGCTCGCTGGCCACCTACCTGCGGTTGCCCTCGTTCATCGCCACGCTGGGGATGCTCAACATCGCCCGCGGCGGGGCGCTCGTGCTCTCGGGGGCGGCGGCCAAGTTCATCAACAACCCGGTGTTCACCTGGATCTCGCGCACGGACATCCCGCCGCTGTACTCGATCGGCTTCAGCTGGGTCGTGGGCCTGGGCTGGGCGCTCTCGCTGGCCCGGCGCGCCTTGAAGGCGCGCACGCTCAGGGCGTGGCTCTGGCCCCCGCTGGCCCTGCTGGGCGGGGCCGGGGTCTCGCTGCTGTTTACCGGGCGCGACTTCCTCAGCTTCGACCGCGCGCGCGGGGTGCCCGTGATCATGTTCATCTTCGCGCTGGTGGCGCTGGTGCTGTCCTTCGTGCTGCGCCGCACGCGCTGGGGGCGCTACGTCTACGCCATCGGGGGCAACCCCGAGGCGGCGCGGCGCACCGGGATCAACGTCCCGCGCCTCACCCGGCAGGTGTTCGTGCTGGGGTCGACCTGCGCCTCGCTGGCCGGCCTCATCCTGGCCGCGCGCCTGTCGGCCGGCATCCCGGCCGAGGGCGTGGCCGCCGAGCTCGATGCCATCACGGCTGTGGTCATCGGGGGCACGTCGTTCACCGGCGGGGTGGGCACGATCGGCGGCACCGTGATCGGGGCCTTCATCATCGGGATCATCTCCAACAGCCTCACGATCAACGGGATCGACGCCAACTGGCAGCTCATCGTCAAGGGGCTCATCATGATCTTCGCCGTGGCCCTGGACCAGTATGCCAAGCGCCGCTAGGCCGCTGCGCGCGGCCGGGCTCGCGCTCGCCTTCGCCTTCTTGGCCTGGCCGGGCTGGGGCGCGGCGCCGTTGGAGCTCGCCTTCTCGGCCAGCGGCAAGCTCAACGCCCCGCTGGACCTGGCGCTCGGGCGAGCGGGGGGGCGCGCCTACGCCCTCGAAGCCGACGGCGACGTGGTTGAGCTGGGCCTGGACGCGGATTGGAACGTCGTTTCGCGCACCGCGCGCGGGAGCATCCCCGGCGCGCGCGCGCTGACGCTGGCGCCCGACGGGGAAACGTTGTGGCTGGGGCAGAGGACACAACTGCTCGCGCTTCCGCTGCCCGACGGCGCGCCCCGTCCCGTGGGGGTCCCCTTTCCCGCGCCCGTGACTGGGGTCGTCGCTTCGCCGGTCTTGAACGCGCTCTGGGTCCTGACCGAGGACGGTGCGGTGTTCGCGGTCGCACCCGAGTCGGGCGCGCGCCGCGCGGTGGGGCACGCGGGCCAAGCGCTTTCCGACGGGGTGTTCGACCCCATGCGCGGGCGGCTCTATCTGTCGACCCCGCGCGGGACCGTGCTCTCGTTCGACCCTGAGACGGGAGCGAGCCGACGGCTGGCGTTCGTGGGCCCCCCGCTGGGCCGGCTCGACCTGGACGCCGACCGCTTGTTCGTGACCTCGGTGGATTTCGGGCTCTACGTCTTGGACCTAGGCGCGTCGCCGCCGACGCCCGAGCTGTTCTTCCCGCGCGTGGCCGGCCCCAGCGCGCTCGCGGTGCGCGGGGGGCGGGCGCTGGTGACGAACGTGGCCGAGGGGCTGGTTCGACTGGCGCCGCTGGACCTGTCCGGCCCGCTGGCCTCGCGCGCGCAGATCGTCGTCCCGCCCGCGCTGGGGCCGGTGCGCAGCGTCGCGCTGGACGCCGCGCGCGGGTTCGGGTTCGTCGGCGACGCGGGCTACGCGCTCTGGTCGCTGCGCCTGCCGGGGGTCGAGCTCGCCTCGTTCGTGTTCACGCCGTTCGACGGGCGCGTCGCCGTCCACCCGACCGACACCGTCTTCTACGCCACCAACCGGCGCGGCGGCCAGGTGCTGGGCATGCGCTTCGACCCGCCGTTTGCCTTCGGCTTCGACCAGCCCCCGATCAGCCCGGTGTTGGCCGCGGGGCTGCCCGACCCCGACGGGATCGCGTTCTTCCCCGACGACGGCGCGCTCTACGTCGGAACGCGCGGCGACGGCCGGCTCTGGCGCGTGCGGCCCGAGCGGCTCAGCGCCGAGCCCGTGGCCGACCTGCCCGCGGGGGCGCGCTCGATCGACTTGGCTGTCCACGACGGGTCGCTCCTCGTCCTGCAGGACCGGATCAACGGGGACGAGGCCGGCCGGCTCTGGCGCTTCGACCCGCCCTCCGGACGCCTCGAGCCGCTGGCCGACGATTTGCCGCCGTCAGTCGACGTGGCCGCCCACGGCACGTGCGCCTACGTCGCCAGCGGCGACGGCCGGCTCGTCGCGCTCGACCTCGACAGCGGCCAGTGGCGGACCGCGCTGCGCCGCGAAGGCCTGAGCGCGGTCGCGCTCGACGCGGGAACACTCTACGTGGGCACGGCACAGGGCGAACTGTGGCGCACGGCACCGGAGGCCGTCCCGTGCCCGTGACCCCGCTGGGCGTCGCCCTGATCGGCTACGGCGGGATCGGCCGGGTCCACGCCCAGGGCTACCGGGCCCTGCCGCTGCTCTACGGCCTGGAGGCGGACGCGCTTAGGCTCGTGGCCGTGGCCACCTCGCGGCCAGAGTCGGCGGCGCGGGCCGCCCGGGAGCTGGGCGGCGTCGCGACCACGACGGACTACCGGACGCTGCTGGAACGACCCGACGTCCACCTCGTCGACGTCTGCACCCCCAACGCCGACCACGAACGGGTCGTGCGGGCCGCCGCCGAGGCGGGCAAGCACGTCTACTGTGAAAAGCCCATCGCCACCGACGTGGCCTCGGCCCGGCGCATGGTCGAGGCCGTGGACGCGGCCGGCGTCAAGGGCGGTCAGGTGTTCAACTACCGCTTCGTGCCCGCCGTGATGCGCGCGCGCCAGCTGATCGAGCAGGGCCGGCTCGGGCGCGTGTTCTCCTTCCACGGGCGCTACTTCCGCGCCAGCTACATCGGGGGGGACAAGCCGCTCTCCTGGCGCCTGCGGCGCGCGAGCGCCGGCGGGGGCGCGCTCTACGACCTGGGCGCGCACGTGCTCGACCTCGTGCGCCATCTCCTGGGCGAGGTCGCCGGCGTGCACGCCTCGCTGCAAACGCTGATCGAGCGCCGTCCCCGCAGCGCTTCGGATGCGACCCCCGAGCCCGTGGACGTGGACGACCTGGCCCTGCTCCAGCTGCGCTTGCGGGACGGGGCGTTGGGCACGGTCGAGATCTCGCGCTTCGGGACGGGGTCGGTCAACGACCTCCGGCTCGAGGTGTTCGGCGAGCGGGGGGCGCTGCGCTTTGCGCTCGAGGACCCGAACTGGCTCGACTTCTACGACGGCACCGACCCGGAGGCCCCCCTGGGCGGCCGGGGTTTCCAACGGCTGCAAACCGTGCAACGCTACGAGGGCCAGCAAGCGCCCGACTGGACGACCCCCACGAGCTTCGACCGCGCCCACGCCGAGAACCAGTTCCAGTTCGCGCGCGCGATCTGGGCCGACCGCTCCCCCGCGCCATCCCTCGCCGACGGCCTGGCGATCCAGCGCCTGCTGGACGCTGCCCAGCGCTCGGCGAGCGGCGCACAGTGGATCACGCTTGCGTAGGTTGAAATCGCAACGCCCACCATTACAGTGGAAAGTGGGATATTTGAGGTGATTGCAATGACCGAACTGTCCGCCAAACGCTGTGTGCCCTGCCGCGGCGGCGTAGAGCCCATGTCGCGCGAGCGGGCCGAGGCGAGGATGGATCAGATCCCCGACTGGGAGTTGATCGAGCAGGAGCCGTTACGGATCCGCCGGGCGTTCAAGCTGGGCGACTTCGAGGCGGCGATCGCCTTCGTCAACAGAATCGCCGCGGCCGCCGAGGCCGAGGACCACCACCCCGACCTGGAGATCCACTACAACGCCGTCGTGGTCGCGTTCCACACGCACAAGATCAAAGGGTTGCACGAGAACGACTTCATCATGGCCGCCAAGGTGGATGCGCTGTTCGAGGGGAAGGGCAACTGAATCGCGCCCGCAGCCACGCGCTTTGCCCGCCCACAACGCCCCCTCCGTGAAGAGCCAGGCGTGTATCCCGGGTCCCATGAATGGGACCCCTACACAGAAGCACCATCGTGGCCGTGTCCTAGAACTTGAACGACACGAGCGGGAACGCGATTCCCTCCGACGTGAGCGAGACCTGTTCCTCGGACTCGGGCAGCTCGAGCTGCCAGCCCTGGGTGAGGTAGGCCCCCAGGCCCAGTCCCGCCAGCGTGCCGGCGATGCCGGAACCGAACATGGCTTGGTCGCTCACGCCTTCGCCGGCCACCAGGGCCGCGGTCCCGAAGCCCAGCAACGCCCCCACGATGCCGCTGGCGTTGATCACGAACACGCGCCCGCGGCCCATGGGGTGGTCCTTGGCCCAGTACGCCCCGGCCAAGCCGCCCAGGTTGGTGGTGGCCAGCAGCGTCCCGAACGCCTCGCGGTCGCGCGGGTTCAAATCGAACGCCTCGAAGGCGAAGAGGGTCAGAATTCCGGACCAGACGCCCGCGCTGTTGACCAGCGAGACGTCGCCGGCCTGCGGCCGCAACGCGTCCCAGAGGTAGACCCCCGCCCCGAGCCCGCCGAGCTGGCCGGCCATCATGAGCCCCGTCGAGGCCCGGTCGTCGCGCCAATTCTCGAGCACGAAGTTGAGCGCCAGCGCGTTCCAGAAGCCCCAGCCCGTGGCCGAGTCGATCAAGAGCGCGTGGCCGGGCGTGATGCCGTCGCCCGTGGTTAACAGCGAGGTGGCCAAGCCCGCGCTTCCGCCGGCCAGCAGCGTCCCGACCCGCAGGCGGACCGAGTCGCCGCAGTCGAGCAACACACACGCCTCCAAGCCGAGCACGACGCCGTGCAGCGTCTGGAAGAAGGCCAGCTCGGCGCGGGCGAACAGGTCCGGCCCCTCGATCCCGAGGCGGTCGGTTTGCAGTGGTGCGTTTGTATCGTCCTGCAGCGCCAACGAAGCCGCCCGCGCCTCGCGCGCGACTCCCGCGCCGCCGAGCAGCAGTGCAACGATCAGGAGCGTCAGCAATGTCTTCTTCATGGTCGTCTTCCTCCTGTTTGAAGGGTGATTCGATTGTAAGCACACGGGGTTACGTTCCGATTACGGCTGGGGTTACGTCGGCGTTGACGATTTCCATTCGCTACTCCAGCCCTCTTGCCGGATGCATGGTGCGGACCGCGGCGTGTCCAGTTCGAGCATCGAAACCCTCTCGTCACTCCAGGGCTTGAGTTCAGCCGCCTGAACGGCCACCGTACCCGATTTGGATGGTTAAACAGACACCTTGGCTCAGTTCTGCCATTCATTTCCCGGCATGATTCGTCGCATGAACTCGTCAAACAATGGCACAGTGAAGGCCGTATCCCCGTGGCTCGGACTCCAGATCATCCCCTTTGAAATCAGCCCGTTTCGCAACGGGGCCACGGACTCAACCGCGCGATTGAGCTTGGCGGCAATGTCCCCTGAGCGATGGGGTCCAGGGCCAAGTTCAGCCATCGCACGCAGGTATTGTTTTTCTTTCGGGGTCAAGCGATCGAAACGCACCCGGAAGAAACTCTCGTCCAAGGCGGCGATCGCCATGGCGGAGGCTGCATCCACGTCAGCGACGGTGATCGGAGAGGCGTCAGCGGTATCCCAGACGTGCTTGCCCCACTCCTGAAGGAAGTAGGGATAGCCTTGCGCCTGCTCGACGATCAGATCGAGCGCCGCCGCCTCGTATTCGACCCCTTCATCCTTCGCCGGCTTCGTCAAGGCACGCTTTGCCGCATCTTCCGGCAGCGCACCGATTTCGGGAAATGCAAACAACCGTTCCGCGTACGACTTGGCTTTCCCCATGCGCCCAACAAGCTGGGGGAGACCTGCGCCAACGAGCGTCATGGGCAACGTGCGCTGCGCGGCGCGGTGCAGTGCGGTGATCAACGCGACCAGCTCATCCGATTTGACATACTGCATCTCATCGACGAACAGCACAAACGCCGTCTCGGCTTCTTTTGCGGTGGCGCCAACGAGTTCAAACAGGCTCGCGAGGTCATACTCGAGATCGCCGTTGTCAGCCAAGCCGGGCTCGGGCGAGAAATCTAGACCGACTTCAATGTCTTGATACTTCACCTTGAGCGCATTGACAAAACCTGCCAACCCCCGCAGCGCACGATGAGCCAGCTCGCGCGCGCGTTGGATGCGCGACAGTCGCAGGAGCGAGATCCGCAGCTCGGGCGCCAGCATCGCCGGCAGAGACCTGTCCTCCGGCGCTTCAACGCGCATGGTCTGAAACCCGGCCGCCTCGCTGTCAGCACGCAGCCGGTCCAGGAGCACCGTCTTTCCGACGCCCCGCAAGCCGACCATCAGCACGCTTTTCGCCGCTCGGTCGAGGCGAATTCGTTCGAGCGCAATCGATACTTGCTTGCGCAACGCATCGCGACCCGCAAGCTCAGGCGGGGGCGTGCCGGCTCCCGGCGCATAGGGATTTCGGATCGGGTCCATGGTGCCATTATAGCAATCTTATCAATATTATCCAGAAAAGCTAAGATCGGTAAGATCTCTACAAATGCGCCGGCTCCCCTGCCAACCCACTGCGAATACCTTCATCGCCTCGTCACCGAGTCTGACGGGATGCTTACGCCGGCGGCGGGGCCGCGCCGTAGCGGGCCGTCTTGCGGCCCAGGCGCCAGGCCCAGCAGGAGTCGCCGTAGGACCAGTGCCAGAACTCGCCGGCGTAGTTGGTGAAACCGGCTTTGACCATGGCGTCGATCAGGAACGCGCGGTTGCGCCGGGCCGTTTCACCGATGTGAGGGGAGAAGGTGGGGGCGAACTTCTCGGGCTCGCCCTCGTAGTCGAACGCAAAGGGCGCGGTGAAATCCAGCGGCGCGCCGTCGGGGCCACCGATGACCAGATCGACCGCGCCGCCGGTGCTGTGGCCGGGCGGCGTCTTGGCGTGCGGGGGGTGTACCCAGCGGTTGGTCTGGCGTATGAGGATGTTTTTGGGCCAGTGCGGGTTGTCCTCCTGTAGGTCGTCCTTGACCTTCTCGTAAAGCTCGATCTGCTCGTCCAGCGAGCGGTAGACCGACATGAGCAAGAGCGTGTATCCTGCGGGCAAAGCCGCCTGCGCTTGCTTGAGCATTTCGGCGACCGTGAGGCGGGCGTGGTAGCGAAACGGGCCGGGCTCGACGGGGCCGGGCACCTCGCGGATGCCAATCCCCGGCACGACCGCCCGCACGTCCACCAGCGGCTCGCCGTTGTCGCGGATCTTGACTTGGTCCACCTCGGTCAGCGGCTCGACCTTCGACGCGCGTTTTTGGCGTAGCTTTCCGTTCAAATCCACAACAACCTCCTGTGCGTCATGCTCGCTGTCTGCAAAGAGGGGGCAACTATTTTGACCGATAGAAGGCCTTGTTGCACGTGGCAATCGGTTGGGTGAGGGAAGCGTTGAACGGTCGACAGCGTTGCTCAACGCACCTTCTCGATATGTCCCAGGTTGTCGATGTCCTTGCTGACGCGGTACTCGTGGTCGGCGCCCTCGACCAGGCTGGTCTCGTGGGAGACGATCACGACCTGGCCTACGCGGCGGCCCAGGTCCTCGAACAGGCGTTCGAGCTGGTGGACGTGCTGGGTATCGAGATAGACCGTGGGCTCGTCGAAGAACAGGGGCAGCGCCACGCCGCCGGCCTCGCTTAGCACTTGGTGGATGGCGGCGCGCAGCGCGAGGTTGATCAGGGCGCGCTCGCCGCCGCTCATGATTGAGGGGCTTAGGACTTGACCGTCCTTGCGGATGACGCGGATGTCGAAGTCCTCGGAGAGCTCGACGCGCTCGTAGGCTGGGCCGAAGTACATCAGGCGGAAGAAGTGGTTGAACACGGCGTTGAGCGCCTGCAGGTTCTTCTGGCGCTGGTTGAGCTTGACCTCGGCGTAGAGCTGCTGCAGCCGCTCGATTTCGGCCTGGAGTGATTTGAGCCGCTCGATGCGGGTGGTTTGTTCCTTTTTTTGCGCCTTGAGCTGCGCCAGACGCTGCTGTTCGCGCTTGAGGTCGCCGAGTTGCTGTTGCAAATCGTCGCGCTCGGTTTGGAGTTCCTGCAAGTGGGTCTTCCAGCCTTCGTGTTGATTCTGGAGTTCGGCGATCTGGCCTTTGAGGCCGTCCAGCTCCAGCGAGCCCAGTTGCTCGTCCAGCTCGCGCAGGCGCTGCTCCAGCGCGTTGAGCTCCTGCCGGCGGGCGTCGGAGTTGTTCAGGAACTCCTGGTGCATCTGCTTGCGGCCGGAGACGCGCTCGGCGTAGGCGCCGATCTCGGCTTGCAGTGTTTTGACCTGGTCGACGAAGGCGCGCTGTTGGCTGAGCGCGTCCCGCTTGGCCTTGAGCGAGCTGCCGGCGGCGTGGGTGGCTTGTTCCTGCTCCTTGAATCCGGCCTCGCGCGCGTCCAGCGATTCGAGTTCGCCGTCGATCTCCTCGAGTTCGGTTCCAAGCGCCTCGGCGCCGCGGTTTCGCTCGCGGTAGTCGGCCAGCGTGCGGGCAGCAGCCTCGACGGCGCGCAGGCGGCCGGCGAGCCGGTCCAATTCCTCTTGTTCTGAACGGATCGCGCGTTCCGTGCGTTTCAACTGTGTGCGCTTGGTCTCCAACCGCTGGCACAGGTGGTCCAGGTGGCCGGAGAGCGTTTCGGCGCTGACCGCTTGTTGGCACGTCGGGCAGCGCCCTTCCTCGACCAGCGCGTCGGCGCGCTTCCGCTCGGCCTCGGTCTGCTCCAGCTCGGCGGCGAGCGCGGCCTTGCGCTCGCGCAGGAGGGAAAGCGAGTCGCGCTTGTCGTCGCGGGCCTCGGCCAGCTCGGTCCGGTCGGCGTCGAGGTCGATCCGCTCCGGCGTCTCCCCGTCGCGCGGCCGGTCCAGGGGAGCGAGTTCCTTCTCCAGCCGTGCTTTGAGCGGCGCGAGCGCCTCGCGGGCTTCCCGCAGCTTGCGCGTCCGGTCGGCCTTGCGGCGTTCCAACTGCTCGCGGTTGGACGCCAGCGTCCTGAGCTCGGTGCGCCGCTCGGTGAGCTTGTCCCGTTCGGCCGTCAGCGCCTCGTCCAGCTGCTCGATGTGCGCCTCCAGCGCCTCCAGCAGCGCGCCCGGGTCGGCCTCGGTCAAACCCAGCTCGTTCCAAGCGGGCTCTGATTCCAGCGCGGCCAAGGCGCGCTTGCGTTCGGCGAGCTCGGCCTCCAGGCCGCGTACCTCCCCGCGCAGCGCGCGCTCCTGTTCGTCGCGCTCCCCCAGCTCGCGCTCCAGTTCCGACACGCGGGCGCGCCCTTTTTCGAGTTCTTGTGCGCTCTGGTCGAACTGCGCCCGCTGAGCCTGCAGCTCGCGGATGCGGTCTTCGTAGGCGGCGCGCTGTGCCTCGGCCTTGGCCTGCTTGCCTTCGAGCTCGGCCAGCGCGCGCTTGAGTCCGGCCCCGCGCTGGCCCAGGGATTCGCCGTCGAGCCCCTCCAGCTCGCGCTCGATCGTCTCCAGGCCGCCCTCGACGCGGCCCGTGCGGCGGTTGAGCGCGCGCAGGACGCCCTCGCGGGCGCGGCGGGCGTAGTCGTCCAGCGTGTCCAGCCGCAGCAGCCGGTCGATCGTGCTCTGGCGCTCCTCCTTGCGGGCCTTGATGAGCCGGTCCACCTCGCCCTGGCGCACGTAGAGGCAGTTGGCGAAGTCCTCGCTGTCCATGTGGATCAGGCCCTGGAGCTGCTCGGTGAGGTCGCGCACGCCGGTCCACTGCGCGTCGTCGTCGCGCTTGAGCCAGCAGTGCTGGCCGTCGGCGCTCACCTTCTCGCCGCTGCGCCGCAGCGCCATGTGGGCGCGGTAGCGGTGTGGCCCGAAGGTGAAGTCGAGTTCCACCGAGCCGGCCCGCTCGCCCTCGCGCAGCACCTCGCCCAGCTCGCGCCCGGTGACCGAGCGCGCCCCGCTGCCAAAGAGCGCGAAGAAGACCGCTTCCAGCAGCGACGACTTGCCCGAGCCGTTTGAGCCGGCGAACACCGAGACGCCGCGCTCGAATTCGACCGTTTGGCGCTCGTAACAGAAGATGTTCTCCAGCGCGACGCCGTGGATGAAAAAGCGCGCGCCGGCCTCCCCGCCGTTGGGCTGCGGCGTTCCCGGCGCTACGGCAGGGTCGTGCAATTCGGAAAACAGGTCGCGCCCGCTCACAGGCCGCTCCCCTCCAGCAGCTCGCTCACGCGTTCGTCCACGCGCGAATCGGGCACGCTTCTCTCGCGCACGACCTCGTCGATTCGGCGGGCCAGCTCGGAGAGGTTCTGGCCCTCGACCGCGGCCGAGACCACGGACTGGAGCTGTTCGGTGCTGGTGAGCTGTTCCAACTGGGCCAGCGGCGCGTCGTCGTCCTCCTCGCGGTCGGCGCGGCGCACGATGACGTAGAGCGCGCCGCGGCGCTGGCCCTCGGCCTCCAGCTTGCGCGGGGTCTGCTCCGGGCCCGTGCGCAGCACGACCACGGCGCCTTGCAGTTGGCGCGCGTGGGCGTCGAGCTCGCGCAGGGGATCGTCGGCCGCCTCCAGGTAGAGGAAGCGGCGCGTGTCCAGCTCGAGCCGCTGGAGCGCGCCCGTGTCGGGAGCGAGCAGCGTGCAGCCGCGGCGGTTTCGCTCGCCGGCGCTCCAGCGCTCGCTCGAGCCCGAGTAGGTCACCAGCGTCCCGCCCGCGCGCCAGACCGCGTGCTCGTGGTTGTCGCCCAGCAGGACGACGTCCGCGCCGCAGGCGGCCAGGTCCGCCAGCTTGAGCTCGCCCTGGATGTGGGCCACTTGGTCGAGCATCTGGTGCATGACCAGCACGCCGCCCCGCACCGCGGGCGGCTTGACCTCGTCGGCGCGGCGGCCGCAGAAGTCGCGGCCCCAGAACGGGAGGCCCTCGATCTCGTAAGGGTTGTCGTCGCGCAAGTGGACCGCCAGGCCCAGGTGCTCGAACAGGTCGAGCCACTGCAGGCCGCGCTTGCCTTCGTGGTTGCCCACCACGCCCAAGAACGGGATGCCGGCGTCGCGCAGCCGGCCCAGCTCGCGCACGACGTCGGTGAGGTCTTCCATCAGGGGGGAGCGGTCGTTGAACAGGTCGCCCGCGTGCACGACCGCCTCGACCCCGTGTTCGAGCGCGAGGTCGATTAGCTGGCGGAAGGCGGCGGCGAAATCCCGGCGCCGGGCTTCCAGACCGTACTGGCGCGTGCCCAGATGGGTGTCGGCGACGTGCAGAATCCGCATGAAACCCGCTCCCGTTCCTCGTTGGGAGTATACGAAAGCGCGCTCAGGGCGGCAAGAAGGGGAGCCGCGCCCGCCTGCGTCGGCGGGCGCGGCGAGGCAGTCTCACTTTGCGGGATATTGGTTGCCGAAGCGGAACACGGGACACGGGTCGGTCTGTGTCCGTGTCAGCTCGTAGTAGAAGTCGCGCTCGGCGCCCTCGGCGGGCGGCTCGGGCTTGTCGATCTCGGCCAGCGGGGCGAACTTGCCCCGGGCGTCGCCGGGTTCGAGCCCGTTCATGCCCGGGTAGGCGCAGTACCAGCGCACCTCCAGCACGCCCGTGGCGTGGCGGGTCGCAAAGCCGAATTGCGGGTCGACCCAGCGCATGGTCTCGGGCAGCCGTTCGTTTGCGTCCAGCACGAGGCTGCTCGGGATGAAGGGGCTGACCGGGTTCAGGATATCGGTGAAGGCCACGGTCCCCAGCCCCAAAGCCAAGCCCAGGCCCAACGTCAACGCGTGTTTCAAGGTGTACCTCACGTCATCACCCCCGTGTTCCAGAAGCTCTCCCCAGCGTAGCCGGCGCAGCGCGGGGAAGCAGTGATTCCAGTTACGTGCGGGCGGGCTTTTTCGGTGTTTTGGGCTACGTCTCAACGCGAGCGCCGCTTCCCCGGCGCGGCGGAAGCAGCGCCCCCGGCGGGGGAACGCACGTCCTTGGCCGCCGCGCCCGCGCCCCTAAAGATGGTTGGAGCGGGGCCGTGTCCCCGCCGTGAAATTGGAGTTGACGCAAACGTGCTTTTGCGGTTACGATGCACCTTTGTGGGGGGAAAACTGTGTGGTCCGAATCACAGTTGCCTCTGAGGAGGACTGCTATACTGATGCGCGAGAAGGAGGCAGATCATGACAGCGTTTAGACGTGTATTTCTGTTGGCACTGGTCGCGTTATTCGTCGTGGGGGGAGCGTGGCAGGGGTGGGCACAGCCGTCCGACACCCACGATATTTTCTTCCTGATCGAGCAGGGGGACTTCTCGGTTCCGATCACCCCGATCAGCCAGGATGGGTCTGCCTTTGCCTTTTACAACTTCAACAACGACCAGTCGAACACCGGGCTCGAGGTGCCGGAGCACAGCCTGATCGTGCTGCACGTGGACCGCACCACGGACAACGTGAGCCTGATCCTGATTCAGAGCTCGCCGCAGAACCCGGCGGGCGGCTCGGCCAGCTTCTCGTTCGACGGGCTGCCGGCCGGCGCCCAGATCGCGCTGCGCGACGACGAGACCGACACCTACAACTTCACGCCGCCCACCGCGCAGATGAGCTGGCAGTGGCTGCCGGAGCACAGCGACGGCGTCGTGATTAACAACCTGGGCGATGAGTTCGAGCTCACGATCACCCCGAACTTCATCTCGGGGATCAACGCCTGGGACGTCGTCGACGGCGAGACGCGCAGCCCGACGAGCCTGCCCAACCTGTTCGATCCCGTCACGATCCGGGGCACCCGCAACGCCCCGCCCGAGCCTCGCTTCTCGGTGACCCCGGAGAGCATCAACATCAACGTGGCGGTGACCTTCGACGCCAGCGAGTCGTTCGACTCCGACGGCACCATCGCCAAGTACGAATGGGATTTCGACGGCGACGGCGTCTTCGACGTCGAGACCACGCGCCCCACGGTGCAGCACACCTTCAGCTCGGGTGGCACGGCCGAGGTCACGCTGCGCGTCACCGACTCCAGCGGCGGCACGGCCGAGACCACGCGCACGTTCACGATTGCCGAGGAGATCGTCTCGGCGACGCGCACGATCTCGACGCCGCAGGCGCTGCCGGGGCTTGCCTTCCGCGTGCGGGTCGACCTCACGATGCGCGCCGACGTCAACGGCCTGGGCCTGGACGAATCCCTGCCCTCGGGCTGGGAGGTCACCCCGATCGACAACGCCGGGGCCACCTTCAAGCGCGCCGAGAACCAGTGGGTGTTCCCGTCGATCCTGCGCGCCGGCGAGACGCGCCGCATCGTCTACGACGTCACGGTGCAGCCCGGCGCGGTCAGCAGCGGGCCGCTGCCCGCGCGCCTCGAGATCGCCGGCGACGTCGACAGCGCCTCGCCCGCGTTCCGCTCGGCCGTCATCGGCGAGCGCGGCGTGGAGATCACGAGTTGCCTGTCGATCCCGGTGGCGCTGGCCCACTTGGACCCGAACACCGACGTGGTGGACCTGCGCAACAGTGAAGAGATCAACTTCGACCAACTGCAGCGGGCCGTGACCTTCTGGATCGAGGAGATCGGCGTGCCGCAAACCTGCGACGCGCTCGTCGACCTCGAGATGCTCAAGACGCTCACGGCGCGCGAGCTCACCAACACGCCGGTGGACCAGCCGCTGCAGCAGCTCGACTTCGCCGACGTGATCCAGCCCACGGCCACGCGCACCGTGCTCACGCCGCTGCCCTTCCACCAGCTCTACCTGCCCGCGCCGGAGGGCGACGCCTTCCGCGTGCGACTCGACGTGAGCGCGGATCAGGACGTCCAGGGGCTGGCCGTGAGCGAGAACCTGCCGCAGACTTGGCAGCTGCGCCCGGTCAACAACGCCGGCGCCTCGTTCAACCCGCGCACCCGGGAGTGGCTCTTCACCGAGCGGGTGCTGGCGGGCGAGACGCGCAGTATCGTCTACGAGGTCGTGGTGGACGAGGACGAGACCAGTGGGTCGTTTGCGATCAGCGGCTCGGTCTCCAGCGCGCTGCCGAGCTTCCAGGCGGCGGCGCAGCAGGACGGCGCGGTCGAGGTGGTGGAGTGCCTGAGCGTGCCGGTGGCCATCGCCCACCTGAACACGCGCGAAGAGACCATCGACATCTCGCTCTCGAATCAAATCAGCTTCGACCAAATCCAGGCGGCCATCGCCTTCTGGCTCGAGGACCAGGAAGTCGTGGGCACGTGCGGCAAGACCATCGACTTCGAGGACATCAAGGCGCTGATCGCGGCCTGGCTCACCGACACGCCGGTCGACCAGCCCCTGAGCGAGACGCCGGGGCGGGAGTTCTAGCGCGCCGGCGGGGGGAGGCGACCCGTCACGCAAACGAAAATGCCCGCAACGGGAGCAGCCACAGCGGCGCCCACGGGCGCCGCAGAAGGAGGAGGATGAGCTTGTCAAGGAGATGGATCTATCCGTTCGCGTTCATCGTGTTTTGTCTGGTGCCCGTGGTGGGGGCCTGGGCCCAGGCGCAAACGTCGTCCGACCTGCAGCTGCTGCACAACGTGACCCCGAACGAGATCTTCGTGCGGGACGCGGCCGACGACTCGCCCCGCACCGCCGAGGTGGACCTGTCGCTGCGCGCCGGCGAGGGCGACGACCTCCCGCTGGACCTCGTGCTCGTGTTCGACCGTTCGGCCACGGCCGACGTCGACTTCTTGCACGAGGTGGGCGAGGCGTTCCTGAGCACGCTGGGGCGCGACGACCGCGTCGCGCTGGTCTCGTTCGCGGAAAGCGCCTCGGTGGACGTCGAGCTCACCAACTCGGCCACGGCGCTGCGCCGCGGACTCGAGGGGCTGCGCAACCAGGGCAAGACCGCCGTGGGCGACGGGCTGTTCGCCGCCACCCAGCACTTGCTGCAGCGCGGCCGCGACGGGGCGCTCTGGGTCGAGGTGCTGGTCACCGACGGGCGGGCCAACGCCGGGCGCGACCCCGAACTGCAGGCCCAGCGCGCGGCCGACAACGGCGCGCTCTTGTTCACGGTCGGCACCGGGCGCAACCCCGCTGAGGACCTGCTGCGCACGCTGGCCGAGGTCGCGGGGGGCGCCTTCTTCCGCAGTTTCAGCTTCGACCTGGTCGACGAGGTGCTGGCGCGCACCGAGTTCACGGTGGCGGCGCGCGACCTTCTGATCGTCGAGACGCTTTCGGCCGGGATCCTCTACGAGGGCGCCTCGCTCAACCCGCCGGACGCCGTGCGCGCCGACGGACTGCGCGGCACGCGGCTGGAGTGGCGGCTGGATTCGCTTGACGCCGGGGAGGAGTGGCGCACGCGCTACCGCGTGAGCGCCGAACAGGAGGGGGTGCAGACGTTAAACCAGAGCCCGTCCGAGCTCAGCTTCGAGGACTTCCGCGGCCAGCGCGTTACCCAGGCGCTCCCGACGCTGCGCTTTTCCGTGCGCGGCCCGCGCCCGGCCAACGCGCGCCCCACGGCCGACTTCGGCTTCTCGCCGGAGGGGCCCAGCACGCGCGACGAGGTGCAGTTTACCGACCGTTCCAGCGACCCCGACGGCTCGCTCACGGCCTGGGAATGGGACTTCGGCGACGGGGCGACTTCCAGCGAGCGCAGCCCGACGCACCGCTACGCCCGCGACGGGCGCTACACGGTGTCGCTCACCGTGACCGACGACCGGGACGGCCAGCAAACCGTCACGCGCACGATCACGGTCTCGACCAAGCGGCTCAGCGTCGTGCGCACCATCGAGACCTTCCTGCCCACGGACACGACCCTGGCCGGCGAGACCTTCCGGGTCACGCTCGAGATCAGGGCCAACGAGAGCTTCAACGGCCTGGGCGTGGACGAGAACCTGCCCGAAGGCTGGACCGTCACGACCGTGGACAACGGCGGCGCGCGCTTCAAGCCGGACGCGCTGCAGTGGGTGTTTTTGGAGAACGTGTTGCCCGAGGAGACGCGCACCATCACCTACGACGTGATCGTGCCCGAGAACGCCCAGCCGGGCGTCTACAACTTCAACGGCATCGCCACCAGCGCCTCGCCGCAGCTCGAGACCAAGGTCGACGGCGACAGCCAGGTCGAGATCAAGGGCAGCCTCGACGTCGAGCTGGTGCTCTCGCGCTGGGACACCCAGGCCGACGCGCTCGACCTGCAGCTCTCCGACGAAATCAGCTTCGAGCAGGTCCAGCTGGCGGTGGCCTGGTGGCTCGACGGCAGCGTCGTGCCGCACAGCGGCGGCAAGGTGATCGACTTCTTCACGGTGCAGCGCGTGATCGCGCGCTGGCTCACGGGCACCCCGGTGGACGAGGCACTCGAGACTTAAAAGGAGCGTGTCCCCTTATGCGTAGTCGTTGGTTGCTGACGGCGTGGATCCTGATCGGACTGTCGGGCGTGGGCGGCTGGGCCTCGGAGGCCAACCCGCCGGTGGCCTCTTTTTTGGTTTCCCCCGAGCAGCCCACCACCAACGACGCCGTCACGCTCGACGCCGCCGCCTCCTACGGGCGCGACGCCGAGCTGACGCGCTACGAGTGGGACTTCGACGGGGACGGCACCTTCGACCGCAGCACGACCCAGTCAAGCGTGCGGCACTTCTTCGCCGAGCCGGGCAGCTACCGCGTCACGCTGCGGGTGTTCGACCGCGCCGACGGGCGGGCCACCTTCTTCCGCGACCTCGAGGTGTTGTCCTCGCCCGTGGTGGCGCGCCGCACGTTCGAGACCGCGCTCAACGACAACCGCGTGCTGGCCGGCGGCGCCGTCACCGTGACCGTCACGGTCCGCGTCGACGAGGAATTGAGCGGGATGGGCTTGGCCGAAGCGCTGCCCGCGGGCTGGCGCGCCCGCCCGATCGACGACGACGGCGCGCTGTTCAAGCGCGAGGGCGAGCGGCTACAGTGGCTCTGGTCCGAGGTGCTTGCCCCGGGGCGCACGCTCACCGTGCGCTACAGTCTGACCGTGAGCGACACGGCCCCGCGCGGCACCTACGCCCTCGACGGCCGCCTCACCAGCTTCGGCCAGCACCGCTTCGACCTGCCGGTCCACAGCCGCGACCTGCTGGAAGTCCTGTAGCACCCTTCGGGCCGCAGCCCCCGCGCAAACGCCCTTGAACACGGGGCCCGGCCGGGCCCCGCTTTCCTTCCCGCAACCGTTCCGACCGCAAGCCCCCCTTCCTGTGGGCACTATTGACGGAAGCGGGCCACATGTGCTATGATCGGGACGAGAACGAAAGGATTCAGAAGCAATTTGCTAGTAGATGAAAGGCGTCATCGAATCGCTTCCCTGGTATCGACGCGCGGGGCCATCACGGTGGCCGAGTTGAGCGAGCAGCTGGGGGTGTCGGCGGTGACCATCCGCTCCGACCTGGAGGCGCTGGAACAGCGCGGATTGCTCAAGCGGAACCACGGCGGCGCCGTGGCCACGCAGGTCCTTCGTTACGCCCCCGACTTCCTGGAACGCTCCAGCCACCACCGCCAGGAAAAGGAGCGCATCGCGCAGGCCGCCGCCGAATTGATTCAAGACGGCGACCGGATCATTCTGGACGCGGGCAGCACGACGTTGGCGCTGGCGCGCCAGCTCCATCGCCGCGAATTGAGCGTGATCACCAACTCCATGTACCTGCTGAACGAACTGGCCAACGCGCCCCGGATCGAACTGGTGGCTCTGGGCGGGACGTTGTACCAGCCGAACCTGTGTTTCGTCGGCCCGCTGGCCGAGGCGTTCTTGGACGGCGTGCACGTGACCAAGGCCTTTCTGGGCGTCAACGGGGTCTCGCCCCGCGGGATCTCGGCCGCCAACGCCCTGGAAGCCGGCATCAAGCGCCGCATGGTGTGGGCGGCCGACCGAACCGTCGTGTTGAGCGACACCTCGAAGGTCGGGGTCGAGAGCTTCGTCTCGATCGCGCCGCTGAACCGGGTCCACCAACTCATCACGGGCTGCGAGCTGGCCGCGCCGCAGCGGGCGGCGCTCGACGAAGCGGGGCTCGACGTGGTGATGGCCTGAACCCGGAAGAGCTGATTGGGGTCATTGTGCCGCAACGACCACGCAGCAAGGATGGGAGCCGATACCCCATCGGAGCTGGAGCGCCTGATAAGACGCACGATTCGAACGCGAAGGGAGGTGAGACATGGAACAACGCTTCCGGTCGTATCGAGTCTGCCGTTACGCAAAACAATAGGAGGGAGTTCACACCATGTTAAAGCGAAGCTTTACCGTTCTACTCATCGCGGTGTTCGCCTTTGCCGGCATGTTCGCCATGACCTCGTCCAACGCCGCCCAGGCGCAGGACAAGGAGGTCGTCACGTTCGTGACCAGCTTCGAGGGCGACGAGCTGGCCGACTTCCGACGCATCGTCGAGAACTTCAACTCGGAGAGCGAGGCCACCGAGGTGCGGGTCGAGGCCGTGGGCCGCAACCTGAACCAGATCCTCAACTCGCGCGTGGCCGCCGGCAACCCGCCGGACATGGCCAACTTCCCGCAGCCCGGCGTCGTGGTCGAGTTCGCCCAAACCGGCGACCTCGTGCCGATCGACGGCATGCTGAGCGACGAGATCCTGGCCCAGCAGCCGCAGGGCTTCCTGGACTTCGGGACCGTGGACGGCCAGCTGGTGGGCGTCACCCCGATCGCCAGCCTCAAGAGCCTGGTGTGGTACAACAAGCCCGCCTTCGAGGCCGGCGGCTATGAGATCCCGGGCAGCCTGCAGGAGCTCAAAACCCTGACCGAGCAGATCGCCGCCGACGGCACGACGCCCTGGTGCATCGGCGTCGAGAGCGGCGCGGCCTCCGGCTGGCCGGGGACCGACTGGATGGAGGACCTGGCGCTGCGCATGTTCGGCGCCGAGTTCTACGACGCCTGGGTGGACCACGACATCCCGTGGACCGACGAGCGCGTCAAGGAGCTGTTCGAGGAGTTCCTGTTCTTCACCCGCGACGAGCACGTCTTCGGCGGTTCGACCAACGTGCTGGCCACCAACTTCGGCGACGCCGTGGCCGGGCTGGTCAACGACCCGGTGGACTGCCTCATGCACCGGCAGGCCACCTTCATCCGCGAGTTCATCGCCAACGCGAACCCCGACGTCGTCTTCGGCGAGGAGATCGACGTGTTCATCTTCCCGCCGGGCCCCGCGCAGAACCTCGACGGCGGCCCCGCGCCCATCCTGGGTGGCGGCGACGTGTTCGCGGCCTTCAACGAGAGCGACGGCGTGGCCGAATTCCTGAACTACGTGGCCTCGGTCGAGGCCCAGCGCCTCTGGGCCCTGCTGAACCCGGGCCGCATCGGCACCAACGCGGCGCTGCCGCTGAGCGTCTACGTGGACGCCGACGGCAACCCCGACCAGATCACGCGCAACGCGGCGCAGGCCCTGACCAGCGCCGAGCTGTTCCGCTTCGACGGGTCGGACCTGATGCCGGGCGCCGTGGGCGCCGGCAGCTTCTGGACCGGCGTGCTGGACGCGGTCAGCGGCGAAAGCCTGGACACCGTGTTGCAGAACATCGAGGCCACCGCGGACGACGCCTACACCACGGGCGCGGCCACGGACTAAGCGACGCTCACGCGAGCACGAAGGGGGCGGGGCCGCCGGCCCCGCCCCTTTTCACTAGCCCCCGCGGACGCCGGGGAGGGGAAGGTTGATCCGCATGCAGCAACAACGATGGTACGTGCCCTGGCTCTACATCCTGCCCGCGCTTGCCATCCTCGGGACGCTGCTCGTCTATCCGATGATCGACACGCTCATCGCCAGCTTCTTTGACAATTACTATCGACCCTCCGAGCGCGCCCCGACGACGTTCGTGGGCTGGGACAACTACACCGACGCCTTCAACGACAACGCCATGATCATCGCGTTCCGCAACAACGCGCTCTGGCTCCTGTTGATGACCTCGATGACGGTCGGGCTCGGGCTCGTGCTGGCCGTGCTGCTGGACCGGGTGAAGTACGAGGTGGTGGCCAAATCGGTCATCTTCATGCCCATGGCCATCTCGTTCACGGCCGCCTCGGTCATCTGGCGCTTCGTCTACGCCTTCAAGCCGCCCAGCCAACCCCAGATCGGCTTGTTGAACGGCTTTCTGTCCAGCGTGCGCGACCTGATGGCCAACCCCGCCGTGCTCCAGACGCTCACGGTCTTGCTCTACGTCACCGGCGGGATTGCGCTCTTGCTCTGGCTCATCGGGATCTTCCGCTCGGTGAGCGAGACCCTGCTCGCCTACAAGGAGGAGGGCCGTTGGCCGAGCTTGGCCTACGTCATCCTTGGCGGCTTCCTCATGATCGCGCTCCATTACCTCATCACCTGGGGACTCGGGACGCCCGCGTCCGGCTCGGCGCTCGAGATGGTCTGGGGCGCGTTGCTGGGGGCCGGCGTCGTGTTGCTGCTGTTCCCGCCGCTGCGGGACAAGCGCCTGGCCGCGCCGTTCGTGGTCACGCTCATGGTCGCCCTCGTGCTGGAGTTTTTGGTGTCCCAGGTGGGCTTCGAGCCCAAGTTCTGGCTCATCGAGCGCCCCTGGGTCAACAACGTGGCCCTGATCGTGCCGGGCATCTGGATCTGGACCGGCTTTAGCATGGTTATCCTCTCGGCGGCCTACAAGGGGATCCCGGCCGACCTGCTCGAGGCCGCCCGCATCGACGGGGCCAACGAGTGGCAGGTGTTCTGGAACATCATCATCCCGTTCATGAAGTCCACCCTGGCCGTGGTCACGACCACCATCGTCATCTTCGTGCTCAAGATGTTCGACATCGTCTACGTCATGACCAACGGCAACTACGGCACCGAGGTGCTGGCCAACCGCATGTTCCGCACCATGGTCGACTTCCGCGACTACGAGAAGGCCAACGCCATCGCGGTCGTGCTGCTGCTGTTGACGATCCCGTTCATCTACATCAACATCCGCCGCTTCCGGGTCCAGGAGGAGATGCGCTAATGAACAAAGTCAGACGTTTCCTCGGCGCGATCCCGATCCACTTTGTCATCGTCGTGGTCGGGTTCATCTGGCTGCTGCCCTCGGTGGGCATCTTCGTGACCTCGTTCCGGCCCCGCAGCGAGATCATCGACTCGGGCTGGTGGAGCGTGCTCATGTTCCCGTTCGAGTTCAGCCAGCTCACGATCCAGAACTACGTCGACGTGCTCACCCAGGAGGGGCTGCTGCAGTCGTTTTTCAACAGCATCCAGATCGCGATCCCCGCCACGCTCATCCCGATCCTGGTGGGGGCGTTTGCGGCCTACGCCTTCGCCTGGATGAAGTTCCGCGGGCGCAACCTGCTGCTCATGCTCGTGATCGGGCTCATCGTGATCCCGCTGCAGGTCACCTTCATCCCGGTGCTGACGCTGTTTACCAAGGTCGGCCTGGGCGGGACGCTGGTGGGCTTGTGGCTGGCGCACGCGGGCTACGGGCTGCCGCTGTTGGTTTACCTGCTCAGGAACTTCATGGGCGGGCTGCCCAAGGAGCTGTTCGAGTCGGCCTTCATCGACGGGGCCTCGCACTGGACGGCCTTCTATCGCCTCGTGCTGCCGCTGTCGCTGCCGGTGCTGGCCTCGCTGTTCATCTTCCAGTTCCTCTGGGTCTGGAACGACCTGCTGGTGGCGCTGGTCTACGTGGGCGGCGCCCAGGAGACCGCGCCCATGACGCTCACGATCTCCAACATGATCGGCGCGCGCGGCGAGGACTGGCACCTGCTCACGGCCGCGGCCTTCGTCTCGATGATCGTGCCGCTGATCGTGTTCTTCTCGCTGCAGCGCTTCTTCGTGCGCGGCATCCTGGCCGGCTCGCTCAAGGGGTGAGAAGCATCGAAGCTTGCAGGCGGGTCAGCCCGAACGATGTCGGGGTTTTGTTAACGGCGCTCAGGGAACTGGAGCGCGTCGAAGTCGGCGCTGACCACGGCGTCGGCGCGCGCCTTGTGCCCCGAGATAATCCCGTGCTCGCGCTCGAGCACGTCCTGGACGAACGGTTCAAACGGGTCACGGGCGCGCTGCTTGCGCGCGTCGAGCGTGCGGTGGTAGTCCCGGTCGATGAAGGCGCGGAAGTCGGCGAATTCCAATAAGCTCGTGTAGGTCCCCTCGGCGATCAGGACGCGCCAGCCGGCGGTGTCGAGCTCCTCGGCCGTGACCCGGTCCTCGTCGTAGATCACCAGCGGCTTATAGAGCGGGTTCTCGCCGCGCTTGAAGGAGCGCACGTTCGAATCCAGAAAGTCGAGCTTGACCTCGTAGGGCCCCACCTGTTCCAGGTTGCGCTTGCGCATGGCGTGGTTGGTCTTGGGCGGGAACACGAAGTAGTCGTCCTGCTGCAGCACGCCGCTGGGCACGCCGCGCTCGTTGAACAGCCGGGCGATTTCCGAGGCCAGCTCGGACTTGCCCGAGCCCGACTCGCCCGCCACGGTCAGGGCGAACTTCTCGGTCAGGCGCCCGGCCAGCGCCTCGACCAGGTCCTGGGCGCGGGCGGTGTGGTGCGGCTCGATCACGAGCTTGTCGCCGATCATGTTCCCTCCTCGAAGTACTGTGCGGCCAGCGTCTCCGGCGCGATGTCGGTCTCGGGGCGCGGGTCCGTGAAGTAGGCGGGAATCGGTTCCCGCGCCCGCTCGGCCTCGCCCCCGGCCAGCGCGGGCTCGATGGCGTCCAGGTAGCCCCGCGCCGTGCGCGCCCAGGTGTAGCGGCGCTCGACGCGCTTGATTCCGGCGTCCCGGTACCCCTCCCAGTCGTCGCCCAGCACCTCGAGCAGGCCGCGGGCCACGTCTCCCGGCGAGTCGGGATCGACCAGCGCGCCGTAGCGCGTTCCTCCGTCGTCGACCAGGCTCTCGCTCGGCCCGCCGTGGCGCGTGACGGCCGCGGGCAGGCCGCAGCTCATGGCCTCCAGCGGCGCCAGACCGAACGGCTCATAGAGCGCGGTGAGCGCGAACGCCCCGCGCCGTTCGGCCGCGAACCGGTAGGCCGCGGCCAGCTCGGCCTGGCTCTCCAGCGGGAAGGCCGTCACGGCGCCCCACAAATCGGCCTCCTCGATCAGATCCACAAGGTCGCCCATGAGGGCGCGTTCCGCGTCCTTCATGGGCGCGCGGTCGCGCAGCGGATCCTCGACGCCGCGCACGACGACCGCCAGGTTGGCCACGGCGCGCAAGGACGCCGACTCGGCGAAGGCGCGCACCAGCCCGGCGTGGTTCTTCTTGGGGTCGAGCCGGCTGGCGCAGATCACCAGCGGCAGCCCGCGCCGGCCGCGCTCGAGGTCGCGCGCCAGGGCGTGCTCGACCCGCTGCCGGATGTCCCCGTCCAGCTCGCCCTTTTCAGGAGAGAACACGCGCCGGTTGACGCCGGGCGGCACGACCGCGAAGCGCGCCGAGTCGGGCGCAATCGCGCCCGCGTAGGCGCGGTGCGCGAACTGCTCGCGCTGCTCCTGCCGCGTGCTCGCGATCACGCGCGCGGCGTGGCTCATGGCCACGCGCTCGGCCGCAACCCGCCGGGCGAAGTGGAAACGCGCGTCCAGTTGGGCCAGGTTGTCGCGGTTCGCCCCGAGCTTGTCCAGCTTCTGCGCCCCGAGCGAGTGGCCCGTGAACGTGAACGGCACGCCGGTCTCGCGGCGCAGCAGCGCCCCGACCAGGCCGCCGTCGGCGTAGTGCCCGGTGAAAAAGTCCGGCGTCCCGCCGTCGCGCTCGTAGAAGGCGAGGACCTGGGCGAGCCAATCGGTCCCGAGGTGCGGCCAGAGCTGTTCCTTGGGCAGGAACGCGTCGGGGCCACACGGCAGGCGCACGATCCGCACGCGCTCGACGCCTTCGTAGCCGTCCAGCGGCGCGGCGAACTCGGGCCAGTCGGGGTCCTTGACCTGCCGCGTGAGGATGTCGACGCGGTGCCCCGCCTCGGCCCAGGCCAGCGCCAGCTCCTTGACGTAGACGAGCTGGCCGCCGAAGTCGGGGTGCTCGGTCCAGTAGCTGTCTTGGGAATCGAAGTTTCCCTGCGGGTTCAAACAGGCGATGTGCATAAATATCCTTACGCGACCGTAGCGGGGCTATTGTAGGCTTGCCCGCGCCCGCGCTCAACGTGAGGTGGTCCCCTCGGGCGCGAACGGTACACTCGGGCCCATGAAACCGAGCCGGCTGCTGTTGTTCGACGTGGACGGGACGCTGGTGTTGAGCGGCGGCGTCGCGGGCCGCGTCATGGTCGCATCCCTCGAAGCCGAGGTCGGGCACGCCATCCAAGACCACCCGCGCCTGTTCGCCGGCTCGACCGACCGGCGCATCCTGCGCGAACTGATCGCCCACAACGGCGCGCGCGTGGACGACGTTCCCGCCGCGACGGACCGGGTGCTCGCGGCGTACTTGCGCCGCGTCCCGGCGGCACTGGCCGCGCCGGGCGTCGTGCGCGTTTTGCCCGGCGTGCGGGCGCTGTTGGACCGGCTGGTGGCCGACGGCCGCTTCGCCCTCGGCCTGCTGACGGGCAACGTGGCCGGCGGGGCGCGCGCCAAGCTCCGCCCTGTCGATCTGGACGCCTACTTCCCCGTCGGCGCCTTCGGCGACGACGCCGAGGCGCGCGACGAGCTGCCGCCGGTGGCGTTGCGGCGGGCGCGCGAACGCTTCGGCGTCGACTTCGCCCCCGAGCGGGTCTGGATCATCGGCGACACGCCGCGCGACGTGGCCTGCGCCCGCGCCCACGGTCTGCGCTGCCTGGCCGTGGCCACGGGCTGGTACTCGTCCCAAGAGCTGGCGGCACACGAACCCGACGCCCTGCTGGGAACGCTTTCCGACACCGAACACGTCTTGCAGCTGCTCGCCGGCCAGGGGCGTTGAACGGGCGACATGCTCCCAAGAGCGCTCATCGGATGGGGGCAGACTCAGCGCGTCTGGGTGCGCCTCGGCGCGCGGTGCAGCTCGACGTCGGGCACCCAGGCGTCGGTGTCGACGATCATGACCAGGACGTGATCGCGATGGGGATCGAGCGCCCGGCCGCGCGGGGGGATCACGACGTGCGGCAGGAAGGTGGTCGCGGGGAAGCGCCACCCGCGCCGGCGCGAGTAGCCGGCCGCCTTGGGACCCTGCTCGTCGTAGACGAGCACGAAGCTCGTCAGGTAGCGCTTGGAGCGCACGGGCCAGCGGAGGCGCCCGCCCGCCACCGAGACGCCGTCGCTCACCCGGGTGCGGGCACGGTGGCCGCGCGAGCCGAGCAGGCCGGCGTCGTAGCGCCCGCCCGCGCGGTCGAAGCCGGTGAGCCGATAGCGGCGCGCGCGCCGCTCCGGGGGGACGACGTAGGCCAGAATCGCGCCGCCCATGAGCGGCTGCGGGACGAAGTCGGGAAAGCCCTCCAGCGCGTAGCGCACGCAGTGCGGCAGCGGGTAGAACAGGATCGCATCGCCCCCGTCGAGACCCGGCACCAGCGGGAGCTCGCCGCTGACCACGCAAGCCAGGATGCGCTCGGCGGTGTAGCGCTCGACCCAGCGCCGCAGGAGCCACGGCGCCAAGAAGAAGGCCAGCTCGGCGCTGGCCACGGTCGTGCGGGGAATGGCCATCATGCCCCAGCTCACGAACTTGCTGAACAGCGACCAGGCCAGACCGCCCTTGGGTGGCGCTTGCGCGTGCATGGCCGCCATTCTACCACGCGCCGACGGCGCTGCGCTGGCGCTGTGTGCGGGCCAACGGTCCGCGATCTCGCCATCTACAGAGCACGACTGCGATTCCGACATGCCAGTACGTGCGTGGGAGTGGATCACGCCTCCCCGGAATGTCTTGAGCATTACCTTCCGTTGTAATAACCCTTACATCTTCTGGGTAGGGGGTCCACTATATTGGACGTGTTAAGCAGGGGAGGAAGGGCCTGGTCCAAGTCCCAGGAGACCTTCTTCTTCAGCAACCTCCAAACCCCTGCCTCCTCAACACAAAGGGCGATTCCCCGCAAGGGGGATCGCCCTTCCCCTTTGTTGCGCTCCCCGGCCACAGCGGGTGGATCACGTTGCTCGCGACCGTGGGGCACGGCCGGCCGTTTGACTTCTCCATGCCAGATGGAATGAACGGCCGTGCTCCTTGCAAAGCGCGGACGCGCCCCCGACCCTGAGCGGACCAAGCCGGAGGTGAGTGCAATCGAAACCCAAGGCGACCGGCGCCTGCGCGAGCTCAGGGGCGCGCTGGTCGACGAGCTGCGACGCAAGGGCACGCTGCGCTCGCGGCGCGTGGCCGAGGCGTTTGCGCGCGTGCCGCGCCACCTGTTCGTCCCCGACGTCGCCCCGGACGCGGTCTATGCCGACCGCGTCCTGCCGCTCAAGCACGAGGGCGGCGAGCTGGTGAGCTCGTCCTCGCAGCCCTCGATCATGGCCATCATGCTGGAACAGCTCGACCCGCAGCCCGGCGAGCGCGTGCTCGAGGTCGGCACGGGGTCGGGCTACAACGCCGCGCTGCTGGGCCAGCTCGTGGGCGAGGCGGGCCGGGTCGTCTCGCTCGACATCGACCCCGACCTGGTCGCCGGGGCGCGCGAACACCTGGACGGGTTGGGCGTGACCAACGTCGAAGTCCACTGTGCCGACGGCGCCGACGGGTACAGCGACGCCGCGCCCTACGACCGCATCGTGCTCACGGCCGGCGCCGCCGACATCGCCCCGGCCTGGTGGGCGCAGCTCGCTGCGTGCGGGCGCCTGCTGTTGCCGTTCAAGATCCGCACGGCGTACGACCAGGCCTCGATCGCGTTCCAGCGCCGCGGGGACCGGTTGGAGAGCGTCTCGGTCAGCCCGTGCCTGTTCATGGGGCTGCGGGGCGCCATGGCGGGGACGGAGCGCGCGGTGACGCTCGAGGCGGGGCTGCGCTTGGCGACCGAGCGCTTGCACGACGTGTCCGCCGTGCGCCGCTGGCTGCGCGGGCCGCGGCGCCGCTGGCCCGCGCGTGTCGCCCCGCGCTCGCCGGACGCGCTCGCGCTCTGGCTCGCGCTGCACGAGCCCGGCTTCTGCTACCTGCTCCTGGAGGACGGCGCGGAGGCCCCCGTGCCCGTCTTGTCCCAGTGGGGCACCAGCCGGGCCACCTTCGGGTTGCTCGACGCCGAGGGGCTCTGCGCCCTGGGGCCGCCGGGCCAGCCCCCCGCGGCGCGGGTCCCCACACCGCTGAGCGTCCACGGCTTCGGCCTGCACGACGGGCTGGCGCGGCACCTGATCGAACGGCTCGTGAACTGGGACGGGATCGGCCAGCCCGGCTGGCGGGCGCTCTACGCCCGCGCCTACCCGGAAGACGCCTCCCCCGACGTCGGGCCCGGCGAGGTCGTGCTGCGCAAGCGCTGGAGCCGGTTCGTCTTCGGTTGGGACACAGGCTAACGCCCACACGGGCCCGCGTTGCGCCCGTGCGCCCCCATTGGTACAACAGCTAAGCGCAGGGGCAAAACCATCACCGCGACATTGGACAAGGGATTCTGAGAATGGGGACACCATTGCTTGAGCTCGTGTTGCTCCCTTTCGTTGGCGCTTTGGCGCTGCTGGCGCTCTGCCGGGGGCGGCTGGACCGGACGGCCTCTTCGCTGGCGGGGGCGGTCCTGTTGGGCACCCTCGCCTTGGCCCTCCCGGCCCTGTCGGAGGCGTTGCGCGGGGGGACCGCAACCGTGTCGTTGCCCTGGGTGCCCTCGTTGGGGCTTGCGTTCTCGCTGGCCCTGGACGGGCTCAGCCTGGTGTTCGTGAGCCTCGTGCTCGGCATCGGCCTGCTCGTCGTGCTCTACGCCCACTACTACCTCGGACCCGACGAGCCGCGCCCCCGTTTCTTCGCCACGCTGCTGTTGTTCACCGGGGCCATGCTCGGGGTCGTGCTCTCGGCCAACCTGCTGTTGCTGGTGGTGTTCTGGGAGCTGACCAGCCTGGCCTCGTTCCTGCTGATCGGCTTCTGGCACGAGCGCGAGCGCGGGCGCTACGGGGCCTACCAGTCGTTGGTCGTGACCGCGTTGGGCGGCCTGGCGCTGCTGGCCGGGGTGATCCTGCTGGGCGGCGTGGCCGGGAGCTTCGAGTGGCCCGAGGTGCTGGCCCAGCGCGACGCCGTGCTGGCCAGCCCGCTGTTCCCCGCCATCCTGGGGCTGATCCTGCTCGGGGTGTTTACCAAGTCGGGCCAGTTTCCGTTCCACCTCTGGATCCCCAACGCCATGCAGGCGCCCACGCCGGTGAGCGCGTTTTTGCACTCGGCCACCATGGTCAAGGCCGGGGTGTTCCTGCTGGCCCGCCTCTTTCCCCTGTTTTCCGGTACGGGCTGGTGGTTTTACACCGTGGGGATCGCGGGGATGGCCACCATGGCCTTTGCGGCCTACGCCGCCCTGCGCCAGAGCGACCTCAAGGCGCTGCTGGCCTACTCGACGGTGAGCAACCTGGGCATGATCACCGCGCTGCTGGGCTTCGGCAGCGAGGCCGGCGCCACCGCCGCGGTGTTCCACGTCATCAACCACGCCGTGTTCAAGGCCTCGCTGTTTTTGTCGGTGGGCGTGGTCGAACACGAGACCGGCACGCGCAACCTCAACCGGCTGGGGGGACTGCGGCGCGCCATGCCGTGGACCGCGACGCTGGCCACGGTCTCGGCGCTGGCCATGGCCGGCGTGCCCTTGCTCAACGGCTTCCTCAGCAAGGAGCTCTTTCTGGACGCCAGCCTGCTGGCGCGCCACGAGGGCGAGTTCGCCGTCCTGTTCCCGCTGGTGGCCACGGCCGCCAGCGCCTTCACCATGGCCTACTCCCTGCGCTTCATCGGCGAGACGTTCTTCGGCGCGCCCAAGGAGTCCCTGCCCGCCCCGGCGCACGATCCCGTGCCGTGGATGCTCGTCCCCGTGCAGTTGCTCGTGCTCGCGTGCCTGACGATCGGGCTGGCGCCGAACTGGTCCGTCGTGCCGTTTTTGGGGCCGGCCGTGACCGCGCTGCTGGAGCACCCGGTGGTGCTGGACGTCAAGCTCTGGCACGGGGTCACGCCCGCCCTGCTGATGAGCGCCGCCGCCCTGACGGCCGGCGGGCTCATGTACGCCGGCCGGCGCCGGGTCTGGGCCTGGCAGGAGCGCCTCTCGCCCGGGATCGAGGCCAATCGGGTCTACGACGCCTGCGTGGCGGGGATGCTGGCGGGCGCGGCGTGGCTCACGGGCACGTTGCAATCGGGCTCGCTGCGGCGCTACCTCTGGATCGGCGTGAGCTCCCTGCTCGTCGGCGCCGCGGCCGCGCTGCTGCCGGTCTCGGGCCTGCTGGCCTGGCCCGCGCTTGAAGCCCCGCCGCCGACCTTCGTGCTGTTTGCCGCGGTCATGGGCGCGGCGCTGGCGGGGGTCGTGACGCTGCGCGGCCGGCTGGCCAGGATCCTGAGCTTAGGGATGGTGGGCACGGTCACCGTGCTCATCTACGCGCGCGCCAGCGCCCCCGACCTCGCGCTGACGCAACTGCTGATCGAGGTGGCCGTGTTGCTCGTGCTCCTGCTGGTGCTCCGGCGCCTGCCCGAGCGCCCCCTGCCGCCCGAGCCGCGCGCCCGGCGGGCGCGGGACGGGCTGCTGAGCGCGGCCGCCGGGCTCGGGGTGGCCACGCTGCTGTTGCTCATCCTGGCCCACCCCATCGAGCCCATATCGGCCTACCATCTGGAAAACAGCTACGCAGAGGCCGGGGGGCGCAACGTCGTGAACGTGATCCTGGTCGACTTCCGCGGCTTCGACACGTTGGGCGAGATCACGGTGCTGGTCATCGGCGCGCTGGCGGTGTGGTCCCTGACCCGCGCGCGGCGGAGGGAGACATGAGCTCGCCCCTGCTGGCCACGGTGAGCCGCGTGCTGCTCCCGCTCAGTTTGCTCTACGCCCTGCACCTGCTGCTGCGCGGGCACCACGAACCGGGCGGCGGGTTCATCGCCGGCCTGTTCACCGCGCTCGTGTTCGGGTTGTTGCTGGTGGCCTTCGGGCGCGAGGGCGTCGACCGCGCCCTGGCCGTCCCGCCGCGGCCCGTCATGGCCGCCGGCCTGGCGCTGGCCGCCTTCACCGGGCTCGGCAGCCTGGCCTGGGGCCGGCCGTTTTTGACCTCGGCCGCCTACCACGGGCACCTGCCCTTTTTCGGCGAGGTCGAGCTTACCACGGTGCTGGCCTTCGACGTGGGCGTCTACCTCGTGGTCGTCGGCGTGGTGCTGACGCTGCTGCGCGCGATCAGCCGGGACGGGGGGGAAGCGTGACGGGCATCGTGGTGGCGCTGATCGGGGGCCTGGTGGCCGCGGGGGTCTACCTCATGCTGCGGCGCCGGGCCTTCACGGTGGCGCTGGGGCTGTTGCTGCTGGGGCACGCGGCCAACCTGACGCTGCTGGTGATGGGGCGCCTGCGGCTCGACCGCCCGCCCATCCTGGACGGACGGGGCGGTTACACCGACCCCCTGGTGCAGGCCTTCATCCTGACGGCCATCGTGATCGGGTTCGGGGTGACGGCCCTGCTGCTCGTGCTGGTGTACCGCCGCGCCCGGGCCAAGGGCGACGAGCTGGCGGACTGGCCGGAGGGCGATGAACAGCGCTAACCTCGTGATCGCCCCCGTCCTGCTCCCGCTGTTGATGGGGCTGGCGCAGTTGGCCTTGCCGTCCGGCTGGGCGCGCGCGCGCGCCGGGCTGGGGCTGGCCTCGGCGGCCGGCCTGCTCGCGCTGGCGGGGGCGCTGCTGTTGCGAACGGGTACGGGGGAGGTGCTGGTGCACGCCCTGGGGGACTGGCCCGCCCCGTTCGGGATCGTGCTGGTGGCCGACCGGCTGGCGGCGATCATGCTCGCGCTGGCGGCCGTCCCGGCGCTGGCGGCTCTGGTTTACGCGCTTGGGGACCGGGACGCGCGCCTGCGCGACCCGCTGTTCCACCCCCTGTTCCAGTTCCTGCTGCTGGGGCTGAACGCGGCCTTCCTCACCGGCGACCTGTTCAACCTGTTCGTGTGCTACGAGATCATGCTGATCGCCTCCTACGCCCTGGTCGTGCTGGGCGGGGGCAAGCGTTCGTTGCGGCCCGCCTTCCACTACGTCGCGCTCAACCTGTTCAACTCGACGCTGTTCTTGCTGGGCCTGGGGCTGCTCTACGGCCTCACCGGCACGCTCAACCTGGCCCACCTGGCCGAACGCGTCCCCGCGTTGCCCGCCGGCGCCCCGCTGGCGGCGGTCGAGCTGGTGTTTCTGTTCGTGTTCGCCTTCAAGGCCGCGCTCGTGCCGCTGTTCTTCTGGCTGCCCGACACCTATCCGGCGCTGTCGACCCCGACGGCGGCCCTGTTCGCGGGGCTGATGACCAAGGTTGGGGTCTACTCGCTGCTGCGGGTGTTCGGCCTGGCCTTCGGCGGCCCCGACGCCCACGCGGCCGATTGGATTCTGGCGCTCGCGGGCGCGACCATGCTCGGGGGCGTGTTGGGCGCGGTTTGCCAGGGCCGCTTCAAGCGGCTGCTCTCCTTCCACATCATCAGCCAGGTGGGCTACATGGTCATGGGTATCGGGCTGTTCACGGCGGCGGGCGTGGCCGGGGCCATCAGCTACCTGATTCACCACATCATGGTCAAGGCCAGTTTGTTTTTGATCGCCGGCACCGCCGAGCGCCTGACGGGCTCAGATTACCTCAAGGACATGGGCGGCCTGGTGGCCCGGCCCGCCTACGCCGCGCTCTTCCTGGTCGCGGGGCTCTCGCTGGCGGGCATGCCCCCCTTGAGCGGGTTTTTCAGCAAGTTCGCCGTTATCAGCGCGGGGTTCGAGGTCGGGGCCTACTGGGTGGTGGCCTCGGCGCTGCTGGCCGGCCTGCTGACGCTGTTTTCCATGATCAAGGTCTGGGTCAACGCGTTCTGGGGCGCGAGTCGGCGCCCGCTGCCGGCCATCGCCCCCTCGGCGTTGGCGGCCGCGGGCCTGTTGGTTTCGTTTTCCGTGACCCTGCCGCTGTGGGGCGAGGCCGTCTATCGCCTGGCGCACGAGGCGGCCGTCCAACTGCTGGACGCGCGCGCCTACGTGTCGGCCGTGCTGGGAAGGGAGGCCCCGTGAACAAGTTCCACCCCGTGTTCGCCGCCGTGCTGGCCGGGGTGTGGTGCCTGCTGGAGCAGTCGTTGACCTGGCCCACCTTCGTGGTGGGCTACGCGCTGGCCACGGGGACGCTCTGGCTCACCTCGGCCTTCTGGCCCTGGCAGGTGCGCCTGCGCCGGCCGGGCGTGCTACTGCGCCTGCTGGGGACGTTCGCGCTCAGCGTGGTGGCGGCCAACCTGAAGGTGGCCTGGCTCGTGCTGGCGCCGGGGCGCGCCACGCGGCCGGCCCGGCTGACCGTCCCGCTGGCGCTGAACCACGAGCTGGCCATCACCGTGCTGGCCTGGATGATCACGCTCACGCCGGGCACGCTCTCGGTCGACCTGGCGCCCGAGCGCGACCGGCTCTACGTGCACTGCCTGGACACGGACGACCCCGACGCGGTGGTGGCCCAGATCAAACGGCAGTTCGAAGGGCCCCTCAAGGAGGTGTTACGATGCTGGCAGGCGTGATCGTGGTGGCGAAGTTGGCGCTGGGCGCCGCGGCGGCGCTGTGTCTGTACCGCTTGCTGCGCGGACCGAGCCTGCCCGACCGAATCCTGGCGCTGGACACGCTGGCCGTGCAGGCCGCGGCCTTCTTCGTGCTCCTGGGCGTCGAGCTGGGGACGATGCTCTACGTCGAGCTGGCGCTCACGGTCGCGCTGCTGAGCTTTTTGGGCACGGTGGCCGCGGCCAAGTACCTGATGCGGGGGGATCTGATTGACTGAGTTCTGGACGGGCGCGCTCATCCTGGTGGGCGCTTTCTTCGCGCTGGTCGGGTCCATCGGGCTGGTGCGCTTCCCGGACTTCTACAGCCGCGCGCACGCCCCCACCAAGGCCGTCACGCTGGGGGCCAGCAGCGTCGTGCTGGGGTCGCTGGCGTTTTTCTTCGGGCGCGGGGAGACCACCGCGGTCAAGGAGCTGCTGATCGTGGCCTTTTTGTTTCTGACCGCGCCGGCGGGTGCCCACATGCTGGCCAAGGCCGCCGCCCAACTCAAGGTCCCCTTCGCGCACGGGACGCGGGGCGAGTGGGGCACCGAGCGCGACGACCCGCCCGACCCGGACTGAGGTCGCCGACCGCTCCCCTAGCGAAGCGGCCCCGGTCTCGCTATGCTCTCCCCTCGACGCCGGGGGAGGAGGTTCCCGGCTGGTGCACCCCACGGAGGAGGTTCTATGCTGGAATTGGTTTCCGTCCAACCCAAGTCCTTGGAGGACTACCGCCCCATCATCGGCGACCAACAGGTCGAGGAGATCCGCGCGCTGGCCGCGCCACTCAAGGGCGCGCGGGTCGTGCACGTCAACGCTACGGCCTTCGGCGGCGGCGTGGCCGAGATCCTGCAGACGCTCGTGCCGCTCATGCGCGACGTCGGGCTCGAGGTGGACTGGCAGGTGATCGAGGGGGCGGACGAGTTCTTCAACGTGAGCAAGGCCATGCACAACGGACTGCAGGGCATGGAGACCCCCTTCACCGACGAGATGCAGGGGATCTGGCGTCGCTACAACGAGTGCAACGCCGACAAGTTCGAGGGGGACTACGACTTCGTCATGGTGCACGACCCGCAGCCGGCGGGGCTGCTGCGCTACGGCCACGGGCGGCACGGCAAGCACTGGGTCTGGCGCTGTCACATCGACACCTCGACCCCCAACCCGGCGTACTGGGACTTCCTGACGCCCTACCTGAACGAGTACCCGGCCGCCGTGTTCACGATGCGGGACTACGTCGGACCCGGCGCCGTCTTCGAGCGGCTCAGCATCGTCCCGCCCAGCATCGACCCGCTCTCGCCCAAGAACGTGCCCATGGACCCGGAGCAGGCCGCGCACGTGGTGGCCCGCTACGGCTTCGACCCCGAGCGGCCGCTGCTGGTCCAGATCAGCCGCTTCGACCCCTGGAAGGACCCCCTGGGCGTGATCGACGCCTACCGCATCGTCAAGGCCCAACGGCCCGACGTCCAGCTCGCGCTGGTGGGCTCGATGGCCTCGGACGACCCCGAAGGCTGGGACTACTACGACCGCACCGTGCGCCGCGCGGGCGAGGACTACGACATCCGCATCCTGCACAACTTCCAGGGCGTGGCCAACGCCGAGGTGAACGCGTTCCAGACGGCCGCCGACGTTGTGATCCAGAAGTCGACCCGCGAGGGCTTCGGCCTGGTCGTCACCGAGGCGCTTTGGAAGGGCAAGCCCGTCATCGGCGGCGACGTGGGCGGCATCCCGCTGCAGGTGATCGAGGGCGAGACGGGCTTCCTGGTGCACGACGCGGAGAGCTGCGCCGAGAGGGCCCTGCACCTGCTGGCGCACCCCGAGCTGATCGACAGGATGGGCCGGGCCGCGCGCGAGCACGTCCGGGAGCACTTCCTGACCACGCGCCAACTGGCCGACTACTTGAAGGTGTTCCGCGGCTTGCTGGAGCACTGAGCGCGTGCTGGGAAACGGATCCGCTCCGCGCCCAGATACGCCCGCAAGCGCTCGAACGCCGCCTCCACGGCCGCGTGCGTGAGCGGCAAGCCATCGGGTTCCTCGAAATAACTCAGCACGCGCAGCGTCCCGGTCCTGCGCTCGAATTTGCCGTCGAAACGTCCGGCGAAGCGGTCCTTGTAGAGCACGGGGAGCACGTAATACCCCCAGCGGCGTTTCCGGGCCGGCTTGTAGACCTCCCAGACGTAGTCGAAGTCCCAGAGCCGCGCCACGCCCCGGCGGGGCCAGATGAGCGGGTCCAGCGGCGCGATGAAGCGGGCGCGGCCGTCGGGCGCGCGCTTTTCGGCTTCGCTCAGGCGTCGGGCCGCGTCGGCCGGCGCCAGGAACGCGCCCCTGACGCCAGAAACCTCGACGCGCGCCAGCTCGTCCTCCTCGACCAATCGGTCCGGCAACCCCGCCGCGCGCGCGCCGCGCAGCAGCGCCCAACTCTCGGCGTCGCCGCTTTCGGGGAGCAGGCCGACGTTGGCCACGCGCTTCTTGAGCCAATAACGCTGGAACGCATCTTCCGTGAGCGGTTCCGCTTGCAGCACCTCGGCGGGCAGGACGCGCTCGCTCAGGTCGAAGTAGCGCCGGAAGCCGTTGCGGTGCGACACGGCCAGGTGACCCTCGTTCCAAAGGACTTCCAGGGCGCCGTTGGCGGCCGTGGTCG
Organism: uncultured Thermotogae bacterium; assembly: GCA_964572855.1. Lineage (GTDB taxonomy): Bacteria > Bipolaricaulota > Bipolaricaulia > RBG-16-55-9 > JAJCYT01 > CAZNGF01. The sequence goes on from CAZNGF010000003.1 coordinate 75,726, forward strand.
ACTTCCAGCCGCGGTGCGCCCCTTGCGCCACCTCGCGCTCCTTGAGCTCGCGGCTGGAGAGCGGGCCGTGCCGCGCGACGGCCGCGTACACGGCGTCGAGCGCGTCGGGGTGATCGCGTTTCAGGCGGTTGGCGCGCGCCTGTTCCCAGCGGTTGCCCCGCGCCCGCATGACGCAACGCAACGCGGGGACGTGGCGCACGGGTACGGCGCAGAGCGCCTTGTCCCAGTACTCGATGCCGAGCCGCTCGCGGTGGATCAAATCCAGCGCCTCGTCCGGGTGCGTCCCGTCGACGCGCGCCTGAACCACGAGGTCGTGGCTGCGCCCCAGGATCGCCAACGTGTCGAGTTGGAGCGCGTCGAGGTCGGCAAAACAGGCGCGCATGCCGGCCGCACCGGTCGGGTAGTCCCGCCCGTGCAAGCCGACCGCGTGCAATTGGAACAAGCGGGCGTTTTCCTGGGTCCATCGCAGTCGCATCGATCCTCATTCGGTGAGCGAGTGGTCGCGGTCAAGGCCACGATCGCATCAGCAGGTGTGATCGTCCCAGTGTAAGGGGCGTTGGGCTAACCAACAAAGCCGGACCCGTCTTGGGGCATCGGCCCATGGGGCGAGATCTGTCCGGGTCTCGTTCAATGGCTCCAGCTGTGCAGGTTCGCAGGGCTCCCTTGATATCTTCATAATGATGCATATGCTTATCATAATATTATATAAAAGACATCGTTTAGTAGTACGGTTTTCGAAGGAGACGCTCACCCCGTAGACGGCGCTTTTGCCGCTGTACACCTCCGGCAGCGGATTTTTCGCCGATTTGCGTGTGTCAATTCGGCTCTTTCGAAAGCCAGCCTGGCAGGTTTCACCCAAGTTTGCGATGGGTGAACACACTTTGCTTCGTCGCGTTCACCATGGGCAATCGAACGGCCGCCATCCCAATTTGGACCGGCGTGGGCGCGATTGCCTTCGGTGGCCCGCCCTTGTTTGCCCGCAGTCGGAGGGGCTAGCCACCCGCCAAGTCGTCGGGGGACAGCACCGAATGCGCGAGGTTCCTATAGTGACGTAACGACGCGCAACCCGTCACTTGACGAGCCTGAAGATGTGCCGTATAATCATCAGCAACACATCAATACAGACCAACAAAGGCATCGAATTATGCAGAAACGAAAAGGACGGCCGGAGAACAGTTTGGTGCGGACCACCGTCGCGCTCCCCCCCAAGACCCTGGATGACATCGAGCTGCTCAAGCAAACCCTCCACGCCTCGCGCAACGACGTGATGCGCCAGGCGATCGACGTGTTGCGCTTCGTGGTGGTGACGATGGAGGAAGGTGATCACCTGACGGTTGTCTCCAAAGACGGGACGGGGCAGACCCGTATCGTGCTCCCCGGCTTGACGCGGTAGCGAGAGGACACCCGGTTCCCAAGATCACAGCGCCCAACCCGTTGCGGCGCCGTGATCCGACACGCCCGATTGAAAGGATGTTTCATGCGACGCACCCTGCCACTGTTGCTTGTTGTGACGCTGCTGGGAGCGCTCGGCTCGGTCCCCGCGTGGGGGCAAACCCTGTCGGTCTGCGACTACGTCGGGCCCAGCAACGAATTGGTCTCGATGACGCTCAGCGGCGGTTACCGTCAGTTCGACGACCGACACGCCGACGACCGCAGTAACGTCAACCGCGGCGACCTCTTGCTCGAGGGCTTGAATTGGGTCGACGGCCCCGAATGGGGCTATCGGGTGGAGGGCTCGGCCGGCATGCGGTTTTCCCCAAACGCGGTGGCGTTCAACTACGCGCTCGACACCAACAGCGACTTCCGGCGCTACTTGAGTCAGGATTTCTTCCTGTTCGGCGGCCTGGACACCTCGGGCACGCCCGCGCAGGAGGGGTTGTCGGTCAAGGCGCTGGCCGGGGCCGGTTTGGGCCGCTTCCAGAACGTCTCGCCCCTGGCCAAGACGCTGGCCGTTGTCAAGCTGTTGACGCGGCGCGGCGTGCTGAGCGCGGCGCCGGACGATCAAACCCTGTTGGACATCGCCCAGGCCATCGAAGCGGAGGAGCGAGGACTGTCGGCCGTGTTGCTCGCGACGCTGGAAGACCGCCTCGGCGTGACGCTGGAACTGCCCGAGGTGCTGGCGATCAACGAGACGCTGAACGGGAACCTGACGCGCTACTGCGGCTGGGACGCCACCGCGTCGGCCGGCTACGAGGTCGTCAGCCCCACCGACGACAACCGCGTGCTGCTACGGGCCGCGGCCAACTACGCCACCGCGCCCGACCCCGGCAGCCAGTTGCTGGCCACCGGCCGCTTGAGCGTCATGCTCCCCTGGACCGGCGGCTACGCGCTGTCCGCCTCGCTGCGATACAACCGGGACCTGTCCCCCACCGCCCGGCTCGACGCCGGCTACCATTACAGCGCGCTGGGCCGGGGCACCGCCGCGGACGCGGCGCTCACCCAAACGCACGTGCTGAACGCCACGGTCAACAGCCAGGTGGCGGCGGCCCTGAACGTGTTGTTCAAGGGGCAGGTCACGCTCAGCACGGGGTACGAACAGCCCGAATCGGAGTTGAGCGTCAGCTTCGAGTACAATTTGTTCTAAGGGCTAACAAGACCTGGGCCCAAGGTGATCCGTTGGCCGTTTTCGCATCATCAGGTCCGGTTTTGTTAGGCACTCCGAGGGCTCAAACTATCGAGTCGGAGCCCGAACCCACGAAAGGAAACACGTGTTCCAGTTCGTGCCGCTCGCGCTGTTTGTCGCCGGTGCTCTGGGGATGGTCTATGCACAAGCCGTGTTGAATCGCACCCCCAAGATCAGGCTGGGGTGGCTCCGGCCCGCCGCCGAGGACGGTTCAGATCGTTCGATCGCTTGTTATACGCCGCAGAGGGGGAATCGATGAAGACGCTCCGTTCGCTGCTGTTGTCGTGTGGGTTGGTCGCGGTCGCGCTGGTTGCGCTGGGTTGGGCCCAGCCGGCCCCGCAGGGGATCGTGGTCGTGCCGGACTCGGAGCAAATTCGAGCCGACATCCGCCTGGCCAAGGACAGCTACCTGGTGGGCGAGCGCATCCAGATCGAGTACGAGGTGAGCGTCGACGCCTACGTCTACGTCATCGACATCGACGCCCAGGGGCGCGTGACGCAGCTGTTCCCGAACGCGTTCTCGCAGGACAACTTCGTGGAGGCGGGCACGCACGTGTTGCCCGACAAGCCGGCCTACAGCCTGGTGGTGACCCCGCCGGCGGGCACCGAGTTCGTCCAGATCATCGCCTCGCTGCGCCCGCTGGCGCTGGGGCCGGAGGGCTTTGCGCAGAACTTCCCCGCCCTGGGCGACGACCCCGAGGCGTTTGAAGCCGAAGCCCAGGCCGCCGTGCAGGGGATCGCGCCCCAGGGCGAGGTGGCCACGGCCTTCACGCAGTTCGAGGTGCGCACCCCCAGCTCCCAGACCAACCAGCGGCCCACGGCCGCGTTCTCGTTCTTCCCGGTCGACCCCGTGCGCGGCGAGCCCGTCACCTTCGACGCCTCGAGCTCGGTGGACCCGGACGGCCGCATCACGCGTTACGAATGGGACTTCCAGAGCGACGGGCGCGTGGACGCCACCGGCGTCCGCGTGAGCGTGCGGCTCAACACGGCGGCGACCTTCCCGGTCAAGCTCACGGTCACCGACGACGACGGGGCCGCGTCCACCATCACCCAACAGGTGCGGGTGCGCGCCCAGGCCGTGAACCAGCCGCCGATTGCGCGCTTCACGATCAGCCCCCTCCAGCCGCAGGTGGGCGAGTCCGTCAGCTTCGACGCCTCGAGCTCGTTCGACCCCGACGGGACGATTTCCCAATACCTCTGGGACCTGAACGGCGACGGCCAGGTGGACCTCACGGGCCAGCGCGTGTCCGGGCGCTACAACAACGCCGGCACGGCCAGGGTGACGCTCACCGTGGTCGACGACCGGGGCGCGTCGAGCGCGAGCGCCCAGACGATCCAGGTGCGCTCGCAGGCCAACCAGCCCCCGCAGGCCAGCTTCA
>CAZNGF010000003.1:79826-83438 GCA_964572855.1 uncultured Thermotogae bacterium
GGCCAGCTTCAGCGTCAACCCGGCCCAGCCCCAACCGGGCGACACCGTGTTCTTCGACGGCACGGCCTCGTCGGACCCCGACGGGGTGATTGTGGAATACCGCTGGGACTTCCAGAGCGACGGGAGCGTCGACCTGCGCGGAGCGCGCATCTCGGCCACGTTCCAGAACGCCGGGACGTTCGACGTCACGCTCACCGTGGTGGACGACCAGGGGGCCACGGGCTCGACCACGACCACCGTGCGCGTGGGGACGTCGAACCAACCGCCGCAGGCGCGCTTCAGCTTCGACCCGCAAAACCCGACCACGTCGCAGTCCGTGTTGTTCGACGCCTCGAGCTCAACCGACCCCGACGGGGTCATCCGCGAGTACCGCTGGGACTTCAACGGCGACGGCGCTACCGACCTGAGCGGCCGGCGCGTCGCGACCCGCTTCCCCTCGCCGGGGACGTTCCGGGTCGTGCTCACCGTGGTGGACGACCGGGGCGCCACGGCCGCGACCGAGGCGTTCATCCGGGTTTCCGCGACGCAACAGCCGCCGCAGGCGCGCTTCACGGTCCAGCCCGGCACGATCCAGACGGGCGGCACGGCCGTGTTCGACGCCTCGGGCTCCGCGGACCCCGACGGGGTGATTGTGGACTACCGCTGGGATTTCCAATCCGACGGACAGATCGACCTCACGGGCCAGCGTGTGGCCGTGCGTTTCCAGTCGGCCGGCACGTTCCGCGTCACGCTCACCGTGGTGGACGACGACGGCCTGACGGGCTCGAGCTCGCAGTTCATCCAGGTGGGCCAGACCTCCTCGGCCACCGCCGCGGGCTACACGGTTGACACACCCGAGCCGGGCCTCATCCGCCTGCGCGTGCACGGTCAGGACAACTGGGCCGGCCAGAACCACGCCTTCAAGGCCGTGCTGGAAACGAACGGCGTGTTCAGTTCGGTGAGCCAGGCGGCCGAGGGCGCCGAGGGCGGACCCGCACCGCAGGGCGTGGCCCCGGTGCCCAGCGAGCCCAAGCCCACGGTCACGCTCGAAGGTCTGGTGCAGGACAAGGCGCTCACGTACCTGATCCGCGTGTCCGAAAACGCCACCGAGGTCAAGTTCACCCTGCAGCTCGATTTGAACGCCGACGGCGAGCTGGAGACGCTCTCCAACGAGCGCGTGTCGCTGGGCGCCGGCGGCGTCCAGCCGCAGGACAACCCGTTCCTGTTCAAGTTCCGCGCCAACGAGCTGTTGCTCGGCGACGACGACTTGCAGGTGTGCCGCTTCCTGATCGACCGCCCGGGGTTCCGCATCACCTCGTGCGCGCCGCTCGGGGCGCTCTAAGCGCGCACGTCGATCGCAGGGGCGCACGGCCGTGCGCCCCTGCGCCTTTGGGGAAGGGGAGAGCGGGGCCGCGCGTGCTGCGGGTGCCGGACAAAGGACACGGGGGCGTCGTGCGGACGCCCCCGTGCGGTGCGCCTCATCCCTTTCCCAAAGCTGAGGCGCACGTGCTCCAATGGGGTCGCGGGGACGCTGCGCGCAGTGTCCCCGCATTCGGTCACGCCCTAGAACTTGCGCGACCACTCCTTGGGCCAGCGCTCGATCACGACCTTCTTCTCGGTGTAGAACTCGATCGAGTCCCAGCCCTGGCCGTGCAGGTCGCCGAAGAAGCTGTCCTTCCAGCCCGAGAACGGGAAGTAGGCCATGGGCGCGGCCACGCCCAGGTTGATCCCGATGTTGCCCACCTGGGCTTCATACCGGAACTTGCGCGCCGCCGCCCCGCTTTGCGTGAACAGGCAGGCCATGTTGCCGTAGTTCCCGCTGTTGACCAGCTCGATGGCCGCGTCCACGTCGTCGACGTGCATGAGGCTGAGCACGGGGCCGAAGATCTCGGTGCGCGCGAGCTCGCCGTCCGGCGGCACGTCGCCCAGCACGGTGGGCTTGACGAAGTGGCCCCCCTCGTAGCCCGAGATTTGGGCGTTGCGCCCGTCGACGATGGCCTTGGCGCCTTCCTGCACGCCTTTCTCGATCAGATGTTCGATGCGGGCCTTGCTCTCGGCCGTGATCACGGGCCCCATTTCGACGCCCTCGTCGAGGCCGTAGCCCACCTTGCGGTTGCGGGCGGCCTCGCTGATGGCCTCGGTGAACGGCGCGCGCGCCCCGCCCACGGTCACGGCGATCGAGGCCGCCAGGCAGCGCTGGCCGGCGCAGCCGAAGGCCGAGTCGGCCACGATGCGCTGCGTCGTGTCCATATCGGCGTCCGGCAGGATAATGATGGGGTTCTTGGCCCCGCCCTGGCACTGCGCGCGCTTGCCGTGGGCGGCGGCCTTGGCGTAGACGTGGCGCGCCACGTTGGTCGAGCCCACGAAGCTCACGGCGCGGATGCCGGGGTGCTCCAGGATGGCGTCCACGGTGTCCTTGGCCCCGTTGACGAGCTGGACCACGCCCGGCGGGAAGCCCGCTTGCTCGATGAGCCCCACGATCTTCTGCATGGTCATGGGCACGCGTTCGCTGGGTTTCAGAATAAAGCAGTTGCCGCAGGCCACGGCGTAGGGCAGGAACCAGAGCGGGATCATGGCCGGGAAGTTGAACGGCGTGATCGCGGCCACCACGCCCACGGGCTGGCGGATCATGAGCTCGTCGATGCCGGGGGCGATGTCCTCGTTATTGTAGCCCTGCATCATGGTCGGGATGCCGCAGGCCACCTCGACGTTCTCGATGCCGCGCTGGATCTCGCCCTTGGCCTCCTCGAACGTCTTGCCGCACTCCCGCGTGAGCGTGCGCGCGATCTCCTCGCGGTGTGTCTCCAGCAGCGTCTTGAGCTTGAACAGGTGCTGCACGCGCTCGCCGGGCGGCGTGCGGCGCCAATCAGAAAACGCGGCTTGCGCGCTCTGGACGGCGCGCTCAACCTCGCCGGCGGGCGAGAGCGGCACGCTGGCCAGCACCTCCCCGGTGGCGGGGTTCTTGACCTCGAGCGTGTCCGTGGATTGGGGTGATTCCCACTTACCGTTTACGTAGTTGAGCAGTTGGCTGCTTGCCATGCGTCACCCCTTCGTGATTCATGTTCAGGTGATACGGGGGGCGATTATAGGGCACGGGCTTTCGCCGCGTCCAGCGCTTTGCGTTGACGCGGAGGCCACAACCGCCTTATGATGAGCCCATCGGGAAATCCCAAGGAGGACGTATGCCCCTCAAAGCGGGTGACAAGCTGGACTACCTCAAGATGGTGCCGCTGTTTCAGACGCTCTCGCAGAAACAGCTCAAGTCCGTGGCGCAAAAGACGTATCAGGAGACGATTCCCGCCGGCAGTCCCATCGCCAAGCAAGGCACGCCCGGTCACGAGTTCTTCATCATCGTGGACGGCGTGGCCCGCGTCGAGCAGGACGGCAAGCTCGTGCGCACGCTCTCGCAGGGCGGCTACTTCGGCGAGATCGCGTTGCTGGACGGCCGGCTGCGCACGGCCAGCGTGCTGGCCGACACCGAGGTCCAGCTCCTGTGCGTGAACAAGTCGTCGTTCCGGCAACTGCTGGACGACGTCCCCGGCCTCAAGGACAAGGTCATCCTGGCGCTCTCCAAGTACCTGCGCGCCGCCAGCGAGTCCGTCCACGACCTGGGCCAGCGCGCCAAGTAAGAGG